>BEHO01000062.1 GCA_002898915.1 bacterium HR12 | reverse complement strand
GCCAGGGTCGTGCGCACGGCCGTGCCGGATCGCGTCCCCGTCTCCGTCCTCTACTCGGGGGCCGACGTGACGACGTTCCGCCCGGACCTGCCGGTGGAGGATCTGCGGGAGCGCCACGGCCTGAGCGATCGGCCCGTCGTGGTGTGCGTGAGCCGGCTGGTCCCGCGCAAGGGCCAGGACGTCCTGATCCGCGCGCTGCCGGCCGTCCGCCGGCGGGTCCCGGATGCGGCGCTGGTCATCGTCGGGGACGGACCGTACCGCGGTGCGCTCGAGCGCATGGCGGCCGAGCTGGCGCCGGGTGCGGTGGTGTTCACGGGGGCCGTGTCCGAGGAGGAGCTGCCCCGCTACTACCGGCTGGGGGACGTGTTCGCCATGCCGTGCCGGACGCGCCTCGGCGGGCTCGAGGTCGAGGGCTGGGGCAACGTGTTCATCGAGGCCGCGGCGTGCGCCAGGCCGGTCGTGGTCGGGGACTCCGGAGGGGCGCGGGAGTCGCTGGTGCCCGGCGAGACGGGCCTGCTCGTGGACGGACGCCGGGTCGACGAGGTCGCCGATGCCGTGGCCACCCTCCTCGCCGACCCCGCCCTCGCGGAGCGGATGGGGCGGGCCGGGCGGGCGAGGGTCGAGCGCGCGTTCACCTGGGAGCGGGCCGCGGCCGAGCTCGCCCGGTACCTGCGCGCCGCCGTCGGCACGTGAGCCGTCCTTGGGTCGGAGACGGCCGCCCCCGGGGTAGGCTCCCGGCGTGAGCACCGAGCGGCGATGCCCGCACTGCGGGGGGCTCGTCGCCCCCGACGCCGAGTGGTGCGGGCTGTGCCTGCGTCCGCTGCGGCCCGAGCCGGCCCCCGTCCCGCCGGCCGAGGCCGGCGTGCGGGAGCGCCGCCGGGGGGCCGCGCCGACCTGGCGGTGCCCCGCGTGCGAGCACGAGAACCCCCTCGCCCTCGATGCGTGCGAGGTGTGCGGGACGCCGTTCGCGCGCCTGTTCGCCGAGGCCGCGCCGGCGCGGCGGATCGAGCCGGCGAAGGCGCTCGCCTGGTCACTGGTGTGGCCGGGGCTCGGACACTGGCGGGCCGGTCGTCGCGCCGAGGGGTTCGCCCGGATCGTGCTGTTCGCCTGGACCCTCGGAACGGTCGTGCTCCTGCTCATGTCCGGCTCCGGGCTCGGTCGGGCCGCCCCGGTGCTCGGTCTCTACGCGCTCGCGGCCCTGGCCACCTACGGCCTCTCGGCCGTCGACGCGCGCCGGGCGGCGGTGGGGGAGGGACCGGTCGTGGGCTCCCGGGCGCTGCTGTGGGGATCGGTCGCGCTGATCGTGCTGTCCGTCGTCTTCGCGACGCTGCTCACCCTCCCCGTCGCCCGCGGCGGGTAGCATCGGGCCGGGATGGCCGAGCAGACCGAGGGCTCGATCGAGATCGAGGCGTCCGCCGCCGAGGTCATGGACGTCCTCACCGACTACGAGGCCTACCCGGAGTGGGCCGACGTGAAGCGCGTCCGCGTCCTCGAGCGCGGGGAGGGCGGGCTCGCCACCAAGGTGGCCTTCGAGGTGGACGTGCCCATGCTCGGCCGCGCGGAGTACACCCTCGCGTACCGGTACGCGCCGGGCGACGCCGGGATGTCGTGGGTCTCGGTGGAGGCGCGCGGCGCCGTGACGAACATCACCGGCGAGTACCTCCTCGACGAGCTGGACGGCCGCACCCGGGTCACGTACCGGCTGGCCGTCGAGCTCGGCGTGCTCCTCCCCGGCTTCGTCCGGACCCAGGGCGAGCGCCGGGTCATCGACAACGCCCTCGCTCGCCTGAAGCGCCGGGTCGAGCGGGGCTGAGCGACCCCGGCCGGACGGGGACGGGGTAACCTAGGTCCGGATGCGGGTGCTGCTGTTCACCGGGAAGGGCGGCGTCGGCAAGACCACGGTGGCCGCCGCGACCGCGGTGATGGCCGCCCGAGCCGGTGCACGGACGCTCGTCATGAGCACCGACCCGGCGAACTCCCCCGCGGACTTCTTCGACCTGCCGGTCGGCGAGGCCACGACGCCCATCGCGCCGGGGCGGTGGGCCGAGCAGATCGACGCCCAGTCCCGCCTGGAGCGGAACTGGCGCGACATCCAGGAGTACATGGTGCAGCTCATGAACTGGGCGGGCGTGGAGACGATCCAGGCCGAGGAGCTCTCGGTGATCCCCGGTCTCGACGAGATCTTCTCCCTCATCGACGTCAAGACCCACGTCGAGGAGGGGCGGTGGGATCTGCTCGTCGTGGACTGCGCGCCGACGGCGGAGACGCTCCGGCTGCTGTCGCTCCCCGAGGTCATGTCCTGGTACATCGAGCGGATCTTCCCGATCCAGCGGCGCGTGGTGCAGGGCGTCCGACCCGTGGTGAGTCGGATGACGACGTTGCCGATCGCGGGGGACCGCTTCTTCGCCGCGGTCGAACGGCTCCACCGCAACCTCGACGCGGTGCGGCGGATCCTCACCGACGCGGCGACCTCGTCGGTCCGACTCGTGCTGAACCTGGAGAAGATGGTGATCTCGGAGGCGCGCCGGACGTACACGTACCTCGCGCTGTTCGGGTACCGCGTGGACGCCGTGATCGTGAACCGGGTCCTGCCGGAGGACGTGACCGACCCGTACTTCGCGACCTGGAAGGACATCCAGGCGGAGCACCTGCGCACGGTGCGGGAGTCCTTCGAGCCCGTGCCGATCTTCCCGGCCCGGCTGTTCGATCGGGAGATGGTCGGTCTGGAGCTGCTCGAGGCCATGGGGCGCGAGGTCTACGGGGATCGGCCGGTGACCGACGTGCTCTTCCGGGACGAGCCGATGCGGGTGCGGCGGCGGGCGGGCGGGTACGTGCTGTCGCTGCGGCTGCCCTTCGCCTCCCGTGAGGACCTGGACGTCTACCGGCGGGGCGACGAGCTGTTCGTGCGCGTCGGGAGCTACAAGCGGAACCTCATCCTGCCCGCCTCGCTCCAGCGGCTCGACGTCCGGGGGGCGACGTTCGTGGGGGATCACCTCGAGATCGCGTTCGGGCGCGAGCCCGAACGCGGCTCGGCCGAGACGGGGAGGGCGTGATGGCGCGGCAGGAGAGCGAGCGAGCCGAAGGCGCCCGGGCGGGGCGCGCCCGGGCCGCTCGAGGCCCCAAGGGGGGCCGGACGAGGGCCGAGGCGGGCGCGCCCTCGGCCCCGGCGGGGGCGGGCTCGCAGCCGGGGCCGGGCTCGGAGCAGCGCGTATGCTCGGTCCCGTTCTGCCCGATCGGCCTCGCGTTCGGCGCCCTCCAGGGCGCGGCGCCCGAGGCCACGGCGCACCTGTTGCGGGCCGCGCAGGAGCTGCTGCTCGCGGTCCGCGCCGTGATCGACGAGCGGGTGGGGGCGACGGAGGATCCCCAGCGTCTGGAAAGGATCGAGGTCACGTGACGGAGCTGGATCACCTGCTGCTGCGCAAGCTCGCCGAGTGGAACCCCGACGGGGTGCCGATCACCTCGCTCTACCTCACCGTGGACGGCCGGCGCTACCCGAGGCGCTCCGACTACGAGGTCCGGCTGGAGGAGCTCCTCCGCGCGGGGCGGGCGCGGGCGGCGGACCTGCCCGAGGTGGCGGTGCGCTCCGTCGAGGGGGACCTGGCGTCGTTCGACGCGTTCGTCCGCGAGCACTTCGAGCGGGGGGACACCCGGGGTCTCGCGCTCTTCTCGGCCTCCGCGGCCGGGCTGTGGGAGGCGATCCGCCTGCCGCGTCCGGTCCGCGATCGCGTCGTCATCGCGCCCCGGGCCGACGTCCGCATGCTCGAGGCCCTGCTCGAGACGTACGAGGCGACGTGCGTGGCGCTCACCGACTACGAGAAGGCCCGGATCTTCCTCGCGCGTCTCGGGAGGGTGGAGGAGGTCCGCGATCTGGTGGACGAGGTCCCCGGTCGTCACGACCAGGGCGGGTGGTCGCAGATGCGGATGCAGCGGCACGTGGATGACCACCGGACGCAGCACCTGAAGCGCGTGGCGGACGTGCTCTTCCGGCTCCACCGCGACCGGGGGTTCGAGCACCTCGTGCTGGCGGGGCCGGGCGAGGCGCACCGCGAGCTCGAGGGACTCCTCCACGAGTACCTCCGCCGTCGGGTGCGGGCCCACGCCGCGCTCGCGATGACGGCGACCCTCGAGGACGTTCGCGCCCGCATCGTGGAGATCGAGGAGGAGCTCGAGCGGGAGCGGGAGCGCGGGCTCGTCCAGCGCCTGGCCGAGGCCGTGGGGTCGGGCCGGGGGGTGGCCGGCCTGGAGGCGACCTTGGACGCTCTCGGACAGGGCCGGGTCGGGACCCTCGTCGTCGACCTCGACCACGTGGCTCCGGGGGGCGTGTGCGACGCCTGCGGACGTCTGGGGGCGCGGGCGAGCGCCTGCCCGGCGTGCGGAGCGCCGATGCGCGAGGTGCCGGACGTGGTCGAGGTGGCGGTGGCCGCGTGCTACGAGCGGGGCTGCGAGGTCGAGACCGTGACGACCGACGAGCGCCTCGGGGAGCTCGGCGGCATCGGGGCGCTCCTGCGGTTCTGAGCGGATGGCCGCTCAGGCGCTCGGGCTCGACGTCGGGGGGACGAAGATCCTCGGCGTGCGGACGGACGGGGGCGGGAGGGTCCTGGACCGGGCCCAGGCGCCGACCCCCGCCGAGGATCAGGAGGCGACCCTCGACGCCATGATCTCGGTGGCCCGAGGCCTCCTCGTCCCCGAGGTCCGCGCGGTCGGCGTGGGGGCCGCCGGGATGGTGGAGGCGGGCACCGGCGTCCTGCGGTTCGCGCCGAACCTCGCCTGGCGAGACGTCCCGATCTCCGCCCGGATGGCGGAGGCGCTCGGGCGACCGTGCCTCGTCGACAACGACGCGAACGCCGCGGCCTTCGGCGAGCTCCGGTTCGGCGCGGCACGCGGGTACCGCCACGTCCTCCTCGTGACCGTCGGCACCGGGATCGGCGGCGGCATCATCGTGGACGGACGGCCCTTCCGCGGCGCCCACGGGTTCGCCGCCGAGATCGGCCACGTGGTGATGGATCCCCTCGGTCCGCCGTGCGGATGCGGCAACCGGGGCTGCTTCGAGCAGCTGGGCTCGGGCGCCGCGATCGGGCGCCTGGGCCGCGAGGCGGCGCGGGAGGACCCGAGGTCCAGGCTGGCGACGCTCGCGGGCGGCGACCCCGAGGCGGTCACGGGCGAGATCGTGACCCGCGCCGCGCTGGAGGGTGACGTCCAGGCCGTGGGGATCCTGGGGACGGTCGGCGCCTGGCTCGGCGTGGGCATCGCGGGCCTCGTGAACGTGCTCGACCCGGGGGTGGTGGTGGTGGGGGGTGGGGCCGTGACCGCGGGGGAGCTGCTCCTCGGCCCGGCCCGAGCGGCCTTCCGCGACGCGGTGGAGGCGGCGGACCGCCGCCCCGTCGTCCCGATCGTGGCGGCCACCCTCGGGCCGGAGGCGGGGGCGATCGGCGCGGCGACCCTCGCCCTGGAGGAGCTGGGAGGCGCCCCCTGAGGGTCCCCCGGGTCGGCGTCATCCTGCCGCTCTTCTCGGGCGATCCGGGGCGGGTGCTGGCCGTCGCCCGGCGGGCCGAGGAGCTCGGCTACGACGGGGTCTTCGCCTTCGACCACTTCTTCCCGCCGGGGGCCTCCCCGGACCGCCCCTCGCTGGAGGCCTTCGCCACGCTGGCGGCCGTGGCGGCCTCGACGGAGCGGGTGCGGATCGGGACCCTCGTCACGCGGGCCTCGCTCCGCCCCGCGGGCCTCCTGGCGAAGCTGGCCGCGCACCTCCACGAGGCGAGCGACGGTCGGTTGGTCCTCGGCATCGGCACCGGCGACCCCATCGACAAGCCCGAGCACGACGCCTACGGGCTGCCGTACCTCGATCGGGGGGAGCGGCGCGAGCACCTGGTGGAAACGGCGGGGTGCCTGCGCGCCCTGTTCGGGGGGGAGCGGTGGCCCGGAGGGCGCTTCGTGCCACCCATGGGTGGGCCGCTGCTCCCCGCGCCGCGGGACGGGGGGCCACCCCTCTGGTTCGGGGGCTTCACCGACGCCATGGTGCGTCTCGCGGCCGCCCACGCCGACGCGTGGAACGGGTGGGGGATGTCGATCCCGGAGTTCGCCCGCAAGGCCGACCTGCTCCGCCGCGCGGCCGCCGAGCGCGGACGGGCGGTCGAGGCCACGTGGGCCGGGATCGCCGTGGTCGGGCGCGACGAGGACGAGGCGGGGGCCATGCTCGAGGAGCGCCACCGGCGAGGGATGCTCGAGACGAACGTCTGGGCGGGGAGCGCCCAGGCGTTGATCTGGTGGCTCGAGGGCCTCGCCACAGCCGGGGCGAGTTGGGCGGTGCTGGTCCCGACGGGCTCGGGCGACCGTCTCGGCATGATCGCCCGCGAGGTGCTTCCGCACCTCCGCGAGGCGCCGTCACCGCCCTGGTTGCGTGAGGCCAAGCGCGCGCTCCGTCGGCAGGTCCGCCAGCTCCGGGACGGCCTGCCGCCCGTGGAGCGCGCCGACCGGAGCCGCCGGATCGCCGAGCGCGTCCTGACCCTCCCCGAGCTCACCGGAGCCCGGACGGTCATGGCCTTCGCCAGCTTCGGCTCCGAGGTCGACACGGCGCCGATCCTCCGGGGTCTCGGCGAGCGAGGGGTGCGGGTCGCGCTGCCGCGGATCGAGGCGGGCGAGGTCGTGCCCGTCGTGTTCCGCCCGGGGGATCCCCTCCGGCCGGCGGCCCTCGGGGTCCCCGAGCCCGTCGACGGCGACCGGGTTCCCGAGGGGGAGATCGACCTGGTGGTGACCCCCGGCGTGGCCTTCGACCGGG
>BEHO01000061.1 GCA_002898915.1 bacterium HR12 | reverse complement strand
ATGGGACTGTTCTTCGGCGCGCTGTTCGTGCGCACCCGCCGGGCCTGGCCGCTCGTGGTGGCCCACGTCCTGCTCGACGTCGGCGCCGGGGTCGGCTACCTCCTGTTCCGGGGGCGGTTGCCGGGGCTCGTCTGAGCTTCGACGCATCCGACCTTCGACCGATGCCCTCGCGTCCCCGGCTCGGGATACACTCGCGGCGGAGGAACGGGAGGGGAGCCGATGGGATACGTGCTCGACTACCTCCAGGGTCGGGGATCGGTCTTCACCGTGATCCCGCACCCGAAGGCGCCGACCGCCGAGGGCGAGGCGCACGCGATGCACCTGCCCCCCGACGAGGTGGTGAAGACGGTGGTCGTCATCGCCAACTACGGGCCGGCGCTCATGGTGATCCCGGCGTCCCGGCGCCTGGACATGGAGCTCGTGGCGCAGGCCACGGGGGATCCGCAGGTCCGCCTGGCGACCGAGCGGGAGCTCGCGCGGCTGTTCCCCGACTACGAGCTCGGGGCGCTGCCGCCCCTGTCGATGCTGCTGCTGGCGCCGATGTACGTGGACCCCGCCGTCGCCGAGCGCGAGACGATCGTCTTCGCCGCCGGTCGGCAGGACGTCTCGGTGCGGATGGCGACGAAGGACCTCTTCGGGACCGACCCGGTGGTGATCACGCCGCTCACCGCCGAGAGCCGCGCAGCCGCGGAGCAGCCGGCGGGGGCGAGCGCCCAGGCCGACGCCTGAACCCAGCTACTGGAGGTGCCGGGGGATCCGGCGGGTCCAGCGGCGCGACCAGACGTGCGCGCCGTCCTCGGTGAGGGAGGCCTCCACGTCCACGTGGTAGGCCTCCGCGTCGCTCCGGATCTCCCAGCGGGCCTCGCCGCCCACCGTGGCCTCGGGGAAGCGGAGGACGTTCATCGCGCGGGCCCGGACCCAGGCCCGGCCGGGGTCGGCGATGGAGACCCCAACCTCGCCCTCGTACCGCTCCTCGGTCGCGGGGACCCGCCCACCGCCCTCGCTCGTGCCGCCGTAGGCGGTGACCGCTCGCGTCTCGCGCGCCAGCACGTCGTGCTCGATCCGCCAGACCACCTCCGGCATCCCCGTCCCGCGGGAGGACTCGAGGGGGTGCGGGGCGCGCGTCGGCGGCGGCAGGGTCGGGCGTTCGGCGATCGGCGGCGGGCCCTCCAGCGTCGGGAGGATCAGCCGTGAGCCGGCCCGGTCGATCGTGAGCGTGACGGGCTGGGGCGGGGGCCAGACGTTCGGCCAGTCGGTGCCGGCGAGGTCGAGGCGGATCCGATGGCCCGGCTCGAAGACGTGGCCGGCCACCTCGAGCTCGAGGACCACGTGCTCGGGGCGTCCGGGCTCGAGGGGCTCGGGGTGCTCCCGGGACCGGCGGTGGGTGAGGTTGAGCAGGCCGCGCGTGACGAGGGACGAGGTCCCGTCGGGGAACACGTCGCAGAGCTTCGCCGCGAGGTACGCGACCGGCGCCGAGGACGTCACCGTGGCCTCCACCCGCGGGTAGCCCAGGATCTCCAGCTCGGCCTCGAGGGGCCCCCACTCGTAGACGAGGGAGAAGGCCTCGTCCGGTCGCTGGTCGAGGGGCTGGCCCCAGGGGAGGCCGCCCGCGCAGCTGATCCACGCCGTCCACCCCACGTCGCCGCGGACGACGAGGTCGTCGGCGGGCGCTTCGGGGCGACCGACGGCGCGGGCCTGGTCGAGGGGCATCACGCGCTCCGCCGAGCGCTCGAGCGGCCAGCCCGGCTCGTACCGCCACTCGCCGCGGAGCTCCCGCAGGTCGGGCGCGGGTCGCGTGGACCGGCGCATGAAGAGCACGATGGGGGGCTCGCGATCGACGCCGTTGTCGATGCCCTTGAGCCAGCGGTCCCACCACCGGGCCATCTCCGGGACCAGGTCCGCGTTCGGCCCCGGGAGACAGGTCTCGGTGGAGGCGTGGGACCACGGCCCGAGGATCAGTCGCCGCGGGCACCGCATCGCCGCCATGGCCCGGAGCGAGATGTTCTTGTACCCGTCCGCCCACCCGCAGACGAGCATCGTCGCGGCCTCGACCGAGGCGTAGTCCTCCCGCAGCGAGCTCTGCTTCCAGTACGCCGAGTACGTCTGCTCCTCGAGGTCGCGGAGGGTCCAGGGTTCGACCTCCCGCATCCGGAGGGCCCACTGCTCGCGCCAGCCCTCGCCGTAGACGGACGGCACCGGCGGCAGGAGGTTCTCGAGGAACATGTACAGGGGCCAGTCGACCAGGTCGAGCTGCTTCAGCGCGCCGCCGTAGTAGTGCACGTCGTCGGCGTAGCGGTCGTCCGAGGCGAAGATGGAGCAGATCGCGCGCAGCGCCGGCGGCCGACGCATCGCGACCGCGAGCGAGTTGAAGCCGGACCACGACGTCCCGTACATCCCGACGGCGCCCGTGCACCACTCCTGCGCCGCGAGCCACGCGATCACGGCCTCCAGGTCGTCGAGCTCCTGCGCGGTGTACTCGCCGGGCGGGACGCCCTCGGAGGACCCGGTCCCCCGGATGTCGAGCCGGCACACCGCGTACCCGAACTCGCCCGCGAAGCGCTCGTACTCGCTCGCGTAATGGGCCGTGAGGTCGTCCTTCCGGTAGGGGAGCGCCTCGAGGAGCACCGGCCAGGGCCCGCCGGCGTCCGGGAGGTACAGCGTGGCCGCGAGGCGCACGCCGTCCGGCATCGTGATGAACGCGTCCTCGCGGCCCATGCGCGGCGCATCCTATCCCGCCCGCGCGCCCGCGCCGGCGCGCGGGCGCGACCGACGGTCAGGTCCAGCCGGGGAACCAGGCCCGCAGGCGGAACGCCTCGTCGGAGAGGACCCCGCCGGTGAGCACGGGCCAGAACCAGATGAACAGCCCCACCGAGAGCACCACGTAACCCACGACGAACGGGAGGTACGGGCGGGAGCGCGAGCCCGCGATCCGCAGCTCGGAGAGCCATCGCAGCGAGAACACGCACGCGAGGACGAGGAACGGGCTGATCGGCGTGGCGTAGAAGAGGAACTGGGGGCGCGAGACCAGCAGCCACGGCGCGTACAGGCCGAGCGCGCACACGGCGACGAACCCCGCGCGCCAGTCGCGGTCGCGCCACCACCGATAGGCGGTCAGAGGGACCGCGAGGACCGCCCCCCAGAAGATCGCGGGGTTCCCGTTGGCGTAGATGACCTGGCGGATCCCCTCGCCCGGGTACCGCGCGAAGTACAGGACCGGCCGGACCAGGAACGGCCACGTCCACGCCTGCGAGAGGTAGGGGTGGATCGGCTCGCCGCTCGCGTCGGTGACCTTCAGCCCGATGTGGTAGCTCGCCATGGCCCCCTGGAGCTCGAGCCATCCGCGCAGGTCCCATCCGTGCTCGGCGAACCACGCGGCGTAGGACGCGACGTACACCGCGGCCGGGACGAGGAGGAGCGAGACCACCACGCCGAAGCCCTCGGCCTGCAACGCCCGCCACAGGGGATGGGCGAGCCCCGCCTCCTTGCGCCGCGTGCGCTCCCACATCAGCGAGAGCAGGACCGCGACGCCGATCCCCGTGACGCCCGACCACTTCGAGGCCACCGCCGCTCCGAAGGCCACCCCGGCCGCGAGCCGCCACGGCCGGAGCACGGGCTCCGGGACGGAGGTCGGCCGGGGCGGGACCTCGGGGACCCGCGGGTCCCCGCCCGCGGGCTCCGGCGCCGCGCTCGGCGTGCGTCGCTCGATCCACCGTCGGTCGAGGAGGAGGAGCAGGAAGCCCACGACGATCCAGGCGGCGACGAAGACGTCGAGCATGGCGACCCGGGACTGCACGACGTGGAGGCTCTCGGTGGCGAGCAGCAGCCCCGCGACGAACGTCCAGATCGGCCGGCCGAACAACAGCTGCGCGAGGCCGGCCACCGCGAGCACCGACAGCGTGCCGGCGACGGCCGAGGCGACGCGCCACCCGAAGGGGTCGACGCGGAACGCGAGCTCGCCGAGGGCGATCGTCCACTTGCCGAGCGGTGGGTGGACCCAGGCTCCGGTGTCCCCCCGCTCGCGGCGCCAGTACCGCTCGTCGTGGCTGTTGACGTCGCACGTGTCGTTGTCGTAGCCGAGGAAGATGCACGCGGACTTGGAGTAGTAGTACTCGTCGAAGATCCGCCGCTGCGGGTATCCGAGGTGCGCGAAGCGCACGAACGCGGCGATGATCCCCACCGCGACGAGGGCGACGAGCGGCCGGTTCACGACCCGGCGGAACCGCTCGAACGCCGCCGGCGCGGCTCGGGTCACCTCGGTCTGCATCTCCACGGCTGAGCCGATGCTACGTGGCACGCCGTGGCGACGGAGGCGCGGGCGGCACCGGGACCGGCCGCGCGCATCACCGATCGGCGAGGCGGTAGACGAACTGGAGGCCCTGGAACGTGGCGTCGATCGAGGCCGACTTGTTGTCCACGAGGCCAGCTCCCAGCCCGAGCCGTTGGACGGTATCGAACGTGAGGTCGGTCTCGCGCCCGGAGGCCTTCTTCGGCCAGGCGACCCACAGGCGGCCGGCGCGATCGAGCCGCGCGATCAGCGGGCCGAGCCGGCGCTCGAGCTCGGCGCGGCGGGTGGTGAAGAGCAGGATCACGTCGAGCGTCCCCCGGGCCGAGCGGACGAGGCGCACCCCCGGCGGCAGCGGTCCGAGCGTGAAGCCCGCCGGCGCGTCGATCACCAGGACCGCGGATCGCTCCCGGACGCCGAGCTTGCGCGCCAGCGGTGTGCTCGAGGCGTCGCGGCGATCCCCACCCATGGCCCCGCACGATACCCCAGGGGGAGGTCCTTCGGCCGTTCTGGGAGGGCCGCTCGCGTGGCACCATCGGGGCGTGGGCGGGACGCTGTACGTGGTCGGCACGCCGATCGGGAACCTGGGCGACATGACCGACCGGGCGCGCGAGACGCTGCGCACCGTCGATCTGGTCGCCGCCGAGGACACCCGCCGGACGGGCCGTCTCCTCAAGGCGTTCGGGATCCGGGCGAAGCTGTTGTCGCTGTTCGAGGGGAACGAGCGCGAGCGGACCGAGCGGGTGCTCTCGATCCTGCGCGAGGGGAAGGACGTGGCCCTCGTCTCGGACGCGGGCATGCCGGGGATCTCCGACCCCGGGTACCGGCTCGTCCGCGCCTGCGCGGAGGAGGGCATCCCCGTGGTCGCGGTGCCGGGGCCCTCGGCCGTGATCGCAGCGCTCGTGGTCTCCGGCCTGCCCACCGACCGATGGGTCTTCGAGGGGTTCCTGCCGCGCCGGGCGAGCGAGCGCCGCGCTCGGCTGCGAGCCCTCCGGCACGACCCCCGGACGGTCGTCCTGTTCGAAGCCCCCCAGCGCGTGGCCACGCTCCTGCGCGACGTCCTCGTGGAGCTCGGGGACCGCCGGGCGGTGCTCGCGAGGGAGCTCACGAAGCTGCACGAGCAGGTCGTGCGCGGGCGGGTCTCGGAGGTCCTGGCGACCCTGGCCGACCACGAGCCCAAGGGTGAGGTGGTGCTCGTGCTGGAGGGGGCGACCGAGCCGCCTCGCCCGCCCATCGTCGAGCTCGTCGCCGAGGCGCGCGCGCTCGTCGAGGCGGGGATGCGCAAGCGCGCCGCGGCGGCGGCGGTCGGGCGCCGCCACGGCGTCCCGGCGAACGAGATCTACGAGGCGCTCGTCCGCCCCGGTTGACCTAGGATGCGACCGTGAACGGAGGACCCGGGCCGGAGCTCTCCGCGGCGCCGCGATCCGGGAGGGATCCCGGCGGATCCCTGGTCGTGCCCCCGCGGCCCGACCTCGGGCCCCCACCGCGTCGCCGTCGCCGATGGCCGCTGTGGGTGACGGTCGCGGCGACCCTCGCGGTCGTCCTCCTCGGCGCCCAGGCCGCCCTCGCCCCGCTCCCTTCCGACCGCACCACCCCCCACGAGCCGCCCGTGGCGGAGCGGGGGCGTGGCCAGTTCGCGTTCCTGGGTCGATCGGCGGACGGCCCGTACCGCTGGGATCCGTGCGAGCCCATCACGTACCAGGTGAACCTGACGCACGCGCCTCCGGGGGCGCTGGACGACGTTCGCGAGGCCATCCGTCGCGTGTCCGAGGCCACCGGGATCCGGTTCGTGGACGGGGGCACCACGACCCGGACGGCGGACATGCAGCTGGGTCGGGCGTTCCGTGGGCGGACGTCGGACGAGCCCCGCTACTACCCGCTCCTCATCGACTGGGTGCCGCACGAGCGCTTCGTGTACCTCGCCGACACGAGGCGGGCCTTCGCCTTCGGGATGCCGTACCGCGGGCAGGGGTCGGAGGCTCGCGTCTACGTGAGCGGCCTCGTCGCGATCGACGCCGGCGAGGACCTGGAGCCCGGCTTCGGGAACCGATTCAGCCAGGGCGTCGTCCTCATGCACGAGCTCGGCCACGTGATGGGCCTCGACCACGTCGCCTCGCCCTTCGAGATCATGTGGTCCCCGGACGTCTCGGACTCCCCGCTGCCCGACCCGTTCCAGACGCGATGGGGCCCCGGGGACCTCCAGGGCCTGCGGCTGCTCGGCGCGGCCGCCGGCTGTGCTAGTCCATAGCAGACTAGTCGGCGCCCCCGGGACGGTCCGGTACGATGGCCGCGCCATGGGCCGGGACGTCTTCTACATCACGACGCCGATCTACTATCCGAACGACGTGCCTCACATCGGGCACGCGTACAACGCCGTCGCCGTGGACTTCATCGCGCGGTACCACCGCCTGCGGGGCGAGCGGGTCTTCCACCTCACCGGGACGGACGAGCACGGGCTGAAGCTCCAGCGGGCGGCGGAGGCCGCGGGGATGAGCCCGCAGCGGTGGGTCGACGAGATGGAGCCCAAGTGGCGGGAGGTCTGGGCCCGGCCCGAGATCGCCTACGACG
>BEHO01000060.1 GCA_002898915.1 bacterium HR12 | reverse complement strand
GGAGCACCCGGAGCGGTTCATCGTGATCGACGCCGACGACACGCCGGAGCGCGTGCACGAGCAGGTGGTCGCGGCGCTCCAGCGGGTCCTGAGGGACCGGGAGGAGAACGGCGATGAGCGCTGAGGTCCTCGCCCGCCTCCCCGGGCAGGAGCTCGCGATGGCCTTCCTCCGTCGGGCGGCGGAGCGGCCCCACCACGCGTACCTGTTCGCCGGCCCGGAGGGCGGCGGCAAGACCCTGGCGGCCCGGGCCTTCGCCGCGTCGCTGCTCTGCCCCGCCGGCGGGTGCGGGACCTGCCGGGCCTGCCGGCTCGCCCTCGCCGACCGGCATCCCAACCTCTTCCTCGTCGAGCCCGAAGGTCGGGACATCCACGTCGAGACCGTGAAGCAGGAGGTGTGGCATCCCGCGTACCGGACGGCGCCCGAGCCCGGGAGGAAGGTCTTCGTGATCCGCGAGGCCGACCGGATGAACGCGGCGGCGGCGGACGCGCTCCTCAAGGTGCTCGAGGAGCCGCCGGCCGACGCCGTGTTCCTGCTGCTCTCCGCCCGCCCCCACGAGCTGCCGGAGACGATCGTCTCCCGCTGCCACGTGGTCACCTTCGCGCCGCTCTCGGAGGCGTTCGTCGTCGAGACGCTCGTCGCGGAGGGCGCCGAGCCCGAGCGGGCGGCGATCGCGGCTCGGCTGTCGGGCGGGAACCTGGGGCGGGCGCGTCACCTCGCCCTGGACCCCGACGGCCTGGCGTTCCGGGAGGTCGCTCGTCGGGCCCTGGAGCGCTCGGCGGGCGGTCCGGCGGGGGCGCTCGAGGCGGCCGAGGAGGTCCTCCGGGCCGCCGAGGCATACCGGAAGGACCTCACCGGCTCGCTCAAGGACGAGCTCGCACCGTTCCTGGACGAGCGCGGGCGCCCGGAGGAGGCGTACCGGGGGGCGGTGCGGCGCCTGGAGGAGCGGCACAAGCGCCGCGTCCGTCGGGCCGAGCGCGACTACGTGGACCGCGTGCTGCTCGCCGCCTCCGCGTTGCTCCGGGACCGGGTGGTCGCCGCGGTGGGGGGCGGGTCGGAGCTCCTCCTCAACCCCGACGTGGCGCCGGGCCCCGCGCCCACGGTTCGGACCGCCGCCGCGCTCGCCGCCATCGAGGAGGCCAGGGCGGCCCTCGCCGAGGACCTGAACCTCAACGTGCGCCTGGTCCTCGAGCGGGCCTTCCTGCGGTGCGGTCCGTCGTAGCCGGACGAACCGCACCGGCCGAAGCGGCGTTGGCGTCCCACACGAGCCCCGCACGGTCACATCGGCGTCGCCGTTCGTCGCGGGATACGCGCAGGCCGAGCGGGAGCCGTTATGCTCGCGCGAGAGGGCGGGTTCCTCGTGCTCACGGTCGCCGACGACGACCACGGGTTCGATCCCCGAGGCGCTGTGGACGGTCCGGGCTCCGGGGATCGCCGGCCGCTCCGGGGGTCTCGACGACGGAGAGCGCGCCGGGGGCAGGTGCGACCGTGACCGGGCGGGTCCCGGTCCGACCGGGAGGAGGACGCATGCAGACCGGGAGGAACGAAGCCACCCCCAGCGCGTCTCGAGGGCGAACGCTCGCGTACCGGATCCTGGCGGGGGTCCTGGGCCTGGCGGTGGTGGTGCTCAGCGTGCCCTTCGCCGTGCTCGCGTTCGTCGACGAGGCCGACGCGATCCACCGGATGCACAACCTCTCGGGCGCGATCGGGTTCGGCGGTCTGATCGGCGCCCTCCTGATCGTGACCGCGTGGCGCCCGACGGAGCAGGTCGCCGCGTTCCGCGTGGTGACGGCGGCGTCGGTCGGGGGCGTGATCGCCGGGGCGATCTCGGGGGACCTCGTCGGCGGAGGGTGGCTGATCCCGATCGTCGCGCTCGCGATCCTGATCCCGTTGCACCCTGCGCGGGGGGAGCTGTTCGCGTTCCGGTCCCCGGACCCCACGCTCGTCGCGCTCTCGGTGCTCGCCGCGATCCCGGGGATCGCGTTCGCGCTCACCCAGGCCGCGCTCCAGCGCAACGGTGTCCCCTCGCTCGACCCGCATGCGGAGCTCCACCACTACAGCGGGATGGCGGCCGCCGGCATCACGATCCCGCTCGTCGGGCTCGCGGCCTCGTTCGGCACCCGCGTGATCCGGCTCTCCCGCTGGTGGCTCGGCCTGTCCGTGGTCGCGATGGGGGTCGCGTCGCTGGCGCTCTCGGGCGGGCTCGGCGCGTTCGGCGTGGTGTGGGCCTGGGGCGCGATCGTCGGCGGGGTCGTCTACGCGGTCGTCGGGGGAGCTCTCGGCCCGCAGACCCGCGGTGACCTGATCGTCAAGCGGGCCCGCCCGCGGGGCTCGGGGACCACCGTCACCTCAGCCGACGCGTCCGCTAGACTCGGTCTCGCTTGGCCGGAGTAGCTCAGCCTGGCAGAGCAACCGCCTCGTAAGTGGTAGGTCAGGGGTTCGAATCCCCTCTCCGGCTCCACGTCGATCACGGCGGGACGGCGACGGACGGAGGTCCCGGTGGTGGGGCAGGCTCCTCCCTTCGGCAGGGACGAGGAGCTCGCGGCCCTGCTCGGGTTCCTCGACCGGGTCCACGCGCTCCCGGGGGCTTTCGTCATCGAGGGCGAGGCCGGAGCGGGGAAGACGACGCTGTTCGACGCCGCCTCCGCGGCCGCCCTCGAGCGCGGGTACCGGGTCCTGGTCTGCCGCCCGGCCGAGTCCGAGCGCACGCTCTCGCTCGCCGCGTTGCGCGATCTGGTGGAGCCGGTCTTCGACGAGGTGGCCGATGAGCTCCGGCCGGCGGCCAGGACGGCCCTGGCCGTCGCGCTGCTCCGAGAGGAGCCCGGCGGGGCGCCGTCGCCGGAGGGTGTCGCCAGCGGGTTCCTCGACGTGATCCGTTCGCTCGGGGCCCGAGGATCCGTCCTCGTCGGCATCGACGACGCGCACTGGCTCGACCCGGAGTCCGAGCGCGTGCTGTCGTTCGCCGCTCGGCGGCTCCGCGAAGCGCCGGTCGCGATCATGGCATCCGCGAGGACGGGACAGCCCGGGCGCCTGATCCCGGCGCTCGAGCGCGGTTTGGGGGACGCGCGGGTCCATCGGCTCCCGGTCGGGCCGCTCAGCCTGGGTGCGATCCATCGCGTGATCCACGACCGCCTCGGCGTCTCCCTCTCCCGGCCGCTCGTGCAGCGGATCCACGAGGTCGCGGGCGGCAACCCGTTCTTCGCGCTCGAGATCGCGCGGGCGCTGGGGCCCGAGCCGTCGCTCCGACCCGGCGAGCCCCTCCCCGTTCCGCCGAGGCTGGAGGACGTCATCGAGGAGCGGCTGGCCGAGCTGCCGGAGCGCGACCGGACGCTCCTGCCGGTGGTGGCCTCGATGCTCCGTCCGACGTGGCGAGCGCTCCACGCCTTCCTGGGCGCAGCCGAAGCGGGTCGACTCCTCCGCCAGGCCGAACGAGCGGGCGTGCTCCGGCTCGAGGGGGAGCGGATCCGCTTCGCTCATCCGCTCCTCGCCGCCCACGCGTACGGGCGGCTGACCCCGTCGGAGCGCAAGCTCCTGCACGCGCGGCTCGCCGAGGCCTCCACCGATCTCGAGGCGCGGGCCCGACACCTCGCCCTGGCCGCCGACGGGCCCGACGGCTCGGTCGCGCGGACGCTCGAGGCCGCGGCGCGCGACGCGGCCTCGAGGGGCGCTCCGACGGCCGCGGCGGACCTCCTCGAGACCGCCGCCGAGCTCACCCCCGGAGACCTGGGCGAAGAGAAGTTCCGCCGGCTGATCGGCGCGGCGCGCGCTCGGTTCGTCTCGGGCGAGAGCCGGGAGGCGGCGGAGCGGTTGCTGGCGATCCTGCGCGAACCGTTCGCGGGGAGCCTGCGCGCCGAGGCGATGGCGGTCCTGGGTCGGATCTCCTACTACACCGACGACCACGTCGCGGCGAGGCGCCACTACGAAGGGGCGCTGGCCGAGCCGGACATCGCCCCCGCGGTCGCCCGCGAGGCGCACGACGGGCTGGCATGGCTCCTCTCGCGCGAGGACGCTCCGGCGGCGGCGCGCCACGCGCGCGAGGCGGTGCGGCTCGCCGGGACGACCGGCGACGAGGGGGTCGTGGGCGAGGCGCTCGCCACCCAGGGACAGGTCGCGACCCTGCTCGCCGAGGCCGGGGCCGCGGACCTCATCACCCGCGGCCTCGAGGTCGCTGCGGGTCGGGATCACGAACGGGTCGTGCAGGCCCCGGCGTTCGCGCAGGCGTTGACGCTCGTATGGACGGACGACCTGCAGGGGGCCCTCGACGTCTTCGAAGGGCTCCTGTCGAGGGCGGCCGAGCGGCAGGACTAGGCCTCGAACGTACGGATCCTCATGGGGCTCGCCTTCGTCCACCTCCTGCGGGGCGACTGGGACGAGGCCGATCGCTGCGCGGCCGACGGCGCGCAGGCGGGACTCCTCAGCGGGCAGCATCCGCAGCTCAAGGTGCTGTTCTCCTCGAAGTCCCTCGTGGACGCGCACCGCGGGCGCGTCGACGAGGTGCGAGCCGCAGCGTGGAGCGAGGAGGATCCGTTCGGAGACGTCGCCGGCGGGGTCGAGCGCGTCGCCCGCGGCTTCCTCGCCCTCTCGCTCGACCGTCCCGAGGAGGCGCACCGGATCCTGGGGCCGCTGGTGGAGCGCGTCATGGGCTCGGGGATCGTCGAGCCGGGGGCGGTGCGGTTCGTCCCGGACGACGTCGAGGCGCTGACCCGCCTGGGGAAGCTCGAGGAGGCCGAGACCATCCTGCGGTGGTACGAGGCGTGCGCGGACCGCACGCAGCGGCACTCCGCGTTGGCGGCGGCCGGCCGCTGTCGGGGGCTCCTGCGTTCGGCGCGGGGCGATCTTCCGGGGGCGCTCTCGGCCTTCGAGCGTGCGTTCGAGGAACACGATCGCGTCCCGATGCCGTTCGACCTGGCGAGGACCCTCCTCGCGGCGGGGGCCACGCGCCGCCGGGCGAAGGAGAAGCGCGCGGCGCGGGACGCGATCGGCGCGGCGGGCGAGACGTTCGAGCGGCTGGGCGCGCCCCTCTGGCTCCAACACGCGCAGGAGGAGCTGGCGAGGGTCGGCGGCCGCGTGCCCAGCTCCGATCTCACCGCGACCGAGCGGCGGGTCGCCGAGCTGGTGGCCGAGGGTCTCCGGAACAAGGAGGTCGCCGCGGCGCTCTTCGTGACGGAGAAGACCGTCGAGGCGACGTTGTCGCGCGTCTACGTCAAGCTCGGCGTCCGCTCGAGGGCCGAGCTGGCCCGGAAGTTCCCGAGGAGCGGTCCCTCCCCGGTTCCTCCGGCGCGTCGCACCGGCAGACCTTAGGGGTTCCCCCGTTCCCTCGGAACCCTCAGCGCGCGTACCGTCGCGGCATGGCGCGATACACGGTCGAGGTGCTGGCGACGTCCCGCGAGGGGCTCGAGGCGCAGATCCGCCGGGCACGGACGGCGTCCGAGGCCTCCGCGGCCGAAGGCGTCTCCGTCCGGTACGTGGCGTCCCTCTTCATGCTGGACGACCAGCTCTGCCTGCACCTGTTCGAGGGGCCGTCGCCGGAGGCGGTACGGGCGGTTGCGGCGGACGCCGGTCTCGATCCGATCCGCGTCGTGGAGACGCTCACCGACCTGTGGTCGAGACCGGGACGTGAGCCTACGGGAGGGACGTGAGCCCACGGGAGGAGGTGGCGACGATGCGGAAGACACCCTGGTGGACCCGGCGCGCGATGGCGCCGGTCGTGCTCTTCGTCCTCCTGGCCTCCGCGTGCCGCGGCGGTGAGGGGACGAGGGCGCCGGCCGACCTCGACGCGGGAGGCGGCGGGGCGACGGCGAGCGTCGCGCAGCCGGCGCAGGCAGGACCATCGCCGATCGACGGCGACTACTACGGGGGCACCTCGGTCCTGCGACTGGAGGAGGGAACCTGGGCCTTCGTGAGCGGGAAGGACATCCGTTGGGTCGGGGTGGCGTCCGTCAGCGACGGGGAGCTCGTCATCTCGGGCGAGGAGAGCTGCCCGGAGACGGGGAGGTACGCGTGGACCCTGGATGGCGAGACGCTGGCGCTCGAGTCGATCCAGGAGGCGTGTCCCGGACGGAGCGTCCTGTTGAGCAAGGAATGGCGGGCGATCCCCTCGCTGGAGAGCATCGGTCAGGACGTCCCACGGGGCACGATCGCCACGCTCCCCGATCTGCGGTTCGTGGGCTACTGGGGGACGGTGGACGTTGCCGGGCTGCCGGCCGCGGAGATCGAGGTCTTCATCCGTGAGGGGTACGACGAGGGCGGCTGGGCCTTCTCTCCGACGGTCCTGGTCGGCGAGCCTGGGCAGTCGCTCGAGCTGACGGTGCGGAGCCCCGTCGGGGCGAGGATCTACGAGGCGCCGCACAACTTCACGCTCGAGGAGCAGGGGATCAGCGTGGACCTCGCGCCGGGTGAGGCGACGACGGTGACGGTGTCGTTCCCGGACTCGGGCTCCCTCACCTTCCTCTGCCGGCGGCACGCGGACGAAGGACAGGCGGGCTTGCTGACGGTCGGATGAACGTCCGATCCCGCCGAGCGGCGTGGCCGCCTTGCTAGAATCCGCGCCGATGCCTCGCCGCCCAAGCCGCCGCAGCTACCTGGCGCCGGCCGTTGCCGCCCTGGTCGGGCTGCTCGTCGGCGCTCCCAGCGCGTCGGCGCAGGTCATCCTCAGCCCGAACGCCGAGCCGACCCGGAACGACGGCGGCTGGGTCTACTGGATCGCGATCGCGCTCACGATCGTGGGGGTGCTCGTGCTGCTCGCCGTGGCGACGGCCTACCTGCGGTTCGCGCCGCGGTTCCAGCGGGAGGAGGGTGCCCCGCGGACTGTGCGCGCGCCTCGCATCCAGCCCGGCAAGGAGGCGCCGCGCCGCCCCGTGGTCGTGACGGGCGCGCCGGTCGTGG
>BEHO01000059.1 GCA_002898915.1 bacterium HR12 | reverse complement strand
GCTCGGCCTCCTCGAAGGACGAGACGGCCGCCGAGGCGTCTCCCGAGGCGAGCGCGGCACGGCCCTGCTGGAGGGCTCGATGCGCGGCCAGCAGGTCCCGTCGGGCCGTGAGGCCGGCGCTCGCGGAGCCGATGCCGAACAGCGCGAGCACGGCGGCCAGGACCCCGAGCAGCAACCGAACCTTCCGCCTCGCCGCCATCCAGCCTCCTCGGACGCTGAGCCTAGCGGCCGCGACCGGGTATGCGGACACTTCGGTCTTTCGACCTATGCCCGGGATCCCCGGACCGGGCTATGCTGGGCTCACCTCGGGGAAGGCGGTCCATCGCCCGCTCGGCCGACGCCGCGAGGGTCGTTCGCTCCAACGTCCGCGGGGCCGCTTGAGAGGGGATGGAGGGACTCGGATCTGTGCTGAGGGAGGGGGAGAGGGTCACGGAGGCTCGAGCGGGGACCTCCGCGCCCGAACGGTCCCCCGGGGCGCTCGCCCTGGGAGCGGCCGAACGCGCGCCGGCGCGCCGCCAGTACCGAAGGCTCTACCGGCTCATGGCGCTCACCGATGCGGCCTGCGTCGTCCTCGCCTTCGCGCTCGGAACGTGGGTCCGGTATCGGGGACACGCGCCCACCAGCCTCCTGCCGATCACGCTCCTCGCGCCCTGCCTGACCGTCGCCCTGTTCTACGGGTTCCGTCTCTACGAGACCCATCGGTTCACGGCCGCGGAGGAGTTCCGGCGGGTCTTCCTGGCGGTGAGCATCGGGATGATGATGCTCGTGACGCTCGGCTTCTGGACGCACGCCACCCTCGCCCGGGCGTGGATCGCGAGCACCTGGCTCTTCACCCTCGCGCTGACCCTGGGGTCCCGTCGCCTGTGGCACGCGCAGATCCGCCGGGAGCGCGCGATCGGCCGTCTCTCGTACCGCACGGTGATCGTCGGCGCCAACCGCGAGGCCGCCTCGCTCGCGGCCTCCATGCGGGATCCGGAGTCGGGCTTCTCGGTGATCGGCGCCGTCCACACCTCGCAGGAGGCGGATCCCGGTCCGGAGCTGCCCGTCCTCGGCGATATCCATGAGCTCCAGGGGATCGTCCGTCGTGAGGGGGCGGATTGCATCTTCGTCGCCTCGAGCGCCGTCTCCGCCGAGGAGATGAAGCAGATCGCGCGCATCGTGCGGCTCGAGGGGCTCGAGGTCCGGGTGAGCGCCAGCCTGCCGGTCGTGCTGGCCTCGCGCCTGTCCGCGCAGCCGGTCGGCGGCGTGATGTCCCTCGCCCTTCGCCCCGCGAGGCTGAGCCGGCCCCAGCGGGCGCTGAAGCGGGCGTTCGACCTCACGGTCGCGGGGATCGGGTTGATCCTGTCGGCGCCCCTCTGGGCGCTCGCGGCGCTCGCGATCAAGCTCGACTCTCCCGGCCCGGTGCTGTACCGACAGCGACGGGTCGGCGAAGGCGGCCGGCCGTTCGTCATGCTGAAGTTCCGCTCGATGTACGTGGATGCCGAGCAACGCCTGGCCGAGCTGCGCCCCCTGAGCGAGGTGGACGGGCCTCTTTTCAAGCTCCGCGACGACCCCCGGGTGACCCGCGTCGGGCGGTGGTTGCGTCGGTGGAGCCTGGACGAGCTGCCGCAGCTCTGGAACGTCATCCGGGGCGAGATGAGCCTCGTCGGGCCGCGGCCGCCGCTGCCGGAGGAGGTCGCGGCGTACGAGGAGTGGCACTTCGCCCGGCTCGAGGCGCCCCCGGGGATCACAGGTCTGTGGCAGGTGAGCGGCCGCAGCGAGCTCTCGTTCGAGGACTACGTGCGGCGCGACCTCTTCTACATCGAGAACTGGTCGCTCGCCTACGACCTCTTCATCGTCCTCAAGACGATCCCGATCGTCCTGTCCCGCCGCGGCGCCTACTGAGCCGGCGCCTCCCACACCCGGGCCGGTGTCGAGGGTACGCTCCGGGGTCGTGGTCGTACCGCGCTCCCCGGGGTTCAGCCCGAGGGCGATCGTGCCGATACCTCGCCCGATGCGCATCGAACGCCGGCTCCGGGAGATCGAGGCGGCCTTCGCCGAGGCCGTCGCGGCGGGGGATCTCAGGGCCGCGGAGGGCTGGGTGGCCGTCGCGAGCTTCGTCGCCGCTGTGGAGCCGCCGGAGCCCCGCGGGCCGGTGACGAACCGGCTCGACGGATCCCGCTGAGCCTCACTCCGGCTGGCGCTCGAGCCCGGTCTTGCCGATCCCCACGATGAGGGCGACGGCGCTCGCGCCGCTCACCGCCGCCAGGATCCACCACGGGCGCGGGGCGCGCGCGTCGAGGAGCCCCGCCACCGCCGTCCAGGCCGAGAGCAGGGCGATCCCGAGGGCCGTGATGACGAAGGCCCAGGCGAACCACCAGCGGCGCTCGATCTCCACCGCGACGAGGACCATCATCATCGCGAAGCCGAAGGCGGAGATCGCCGTCATCCGGACCCAGGGCTCGGCGACGTGTGGGACCCGCTCCCCGAGGGCCGCCGTCACCGGGCCCGGGAACAGGCCGGCGAGCACGGCCCACGCGAGCAGCCCGAGCGCCTCCACGTACAGCACGGTCCGCAGCAGCCTCACGGCGCCCCATCATCCCAGGTCGGAGTCCCGGGTGGCCTTGGTAGGATGACCTGCCGGGAGCCCCCGGGGCTCCCGTTCCGTGACGGCCGACCCGTGAGGACGCGATGACCGACGCACCGCGGGTCGCGGTGATCGGGCTGGACTGCGGCACGCCCCAGCTCCTCCGCGACCTGAAGGACGAGACGCCGACCCTGCACGCGCTCATGGAGCGGGGGATGCACGGGGAGCTGGAGAGCATCACCCCGCCGATCACCGTGCCGGCGTGGGCGTGCGCCATGACCGGGAAGACCCCCGGCCAGCTCGGGATCTACGGGTTCCGTAACCGGAAGGACACGAGCTACGACGGTCTCGCCATCGCCCACTCGGGCTCGGTGAAGGAGCCGGCGGTCTGGGACCTGCTCGGCGCGCGGGGGCTCCGCTCGCTCCTCATCGGCGTCCCTCCCTCCTTCCCGCCGCCCAAGGAGTTCCCGGGCTGGCGGGTCGGGTGCTTCCTCACGCCGCCCTCGGCGGAACGCTTCGCCTACCCGAAGGAGCTGGAGGTGGAGATCGCCGAGGAGCTCGGCCCCGGCAACGACTACATCTTCGACATCCCGGACTTCCGCAAGGCGGGGTACGACGTGGTGCTGGACCAGGTGTTCCGCATGACCGAGCGCCGGTTCCGGGTGGCTCGTCGCCTCGCCCGGGAGAAGCCGTGGGACTTCTTCATGCTCTGCGAGATCGCCCCGGACCGGCTCCACCACGTCTTCTGGCAGCACCACGACCCCAGCCACCCGCTGCACGAGCCGGGCAACCCCTACGAGAGGGCCTTCCACGACTACTACCGGTTCCTCGACGACCAGGTCGCCTCGCTCCTCGAAGCCCTGCCGGACGACGCCGTGGTGATCGTCATGAGCGACCACGGCGCCCGGCCGATGATGGGGGGGATCTGCTTCAACGACTGGCTGATCCGCGAGGGGTACCTCACGCTCTCGTCGACGCCCGACCGCGTCATCCCGATCAAGGACGCGGAGATCGACTGGAGCCGCACGGTCGCCTGGGGGGACGGGGGCTACTACGGTCGCCTCTTCCTGAACGTGAAGGGGCGCGAGCCCCAAGGCGTCGTCGAGCCGTCGCGGTACGAGGAGGTCCGCGACGAGCTCGTCGCCAAGCTCGAGGCCATGCCGGGCCCCGACGGCGAGCCCCTCGGCACGAAGGTCTTCAAGCCCCAGGACGTCTACCCGGACGTGCGGGGGGTGGCGCCGGACCTCATCGTCTACTTCGGGGACCTCGCGTGGCGCTCGGTCGGCTCGGTCGGCAACCCCAGCATCTACACCTACGAGAACGACACCGGGCCCGACGGCGCGAACCACGACCGGGCGGGGATCTTCGCGATGGCCGGCGCGCCGGGCCAGCCCACCGGCGAGGTCGCCGGCCTGCGGCTGGTGGACGTCGGCCCGTCGATCCTCCGCCTGTACGGGCTGGAAGCGCCGGAGGGGGCGGTGGGGAGGAGCTTCCTCTGATGTGCGAGCGGAAGGGCTTCACGGTCTGGTTCACGGGGCTGTCGGGCTCAGGGAAGTCCACGGTGGCGGAGATGCTCTACCACGAGCTCCGGGCCCGGGGGATGAAGACGGAGATCCTCGACGGCGACGTCGTCCGCCAGAACCTGAGCAAGGGCCTCGGGTTCTCCAAGGAGGACCGGGACACGAACATCCTGCGGATCGGGTTCGTCGCGCACCTGCTCACCCGCAACGGCGTGGCGACGATCTGCTGCCCGATCAGCCCGTACCGCGAGACCCGGGACGCGAACCGCCGGCTGATCGGGGACTTCGTCGAGGTCTACATGCACGCCACGGTGGAGGAGATCGCGGCCAACCGCGACCCGAAGGGGCTCTACAAGAAGGCGCTGGCGGGGGAGATCAAGAACTTCACCGGGGTCGATGACCCCTACGAGCCGCCGGAGAACCCCGAGGTGGTGTGCGACACGCTCGTCGAGACCCCCGAGGAGTCCCTCCAGAAGGTCCTCACCAAGCTCAAGGAGCTCGGCTACATCGAGGACGACACGATCATGGTCCGGGGCGAGCGGCTCCACTCCGGCATGACGGACCTCCGGGTGGCCGAGACCGGCCACGTGGTGCGGGAGCACTGAGCGCCCAGGGCCACCTCTGCTCAGCTCGTGCTTCGTCCTGAACGACTTCTGGGTCGGCGCTCCGACGCTCAGCCCCGGGCAGAAGACCACCGCGTTCTTCGTCCTGTACCCGGCCTCCGCGACCTCGGACATCAGCCTCGTGGGCGTGGACGACCCCGCCCAGCTCGGGATCGGGAGGGCGACGTGGGGCTCGAACGGCACCTTCGGGGGCCCGGTGCCCATGACGCTGCGCGGGAACCTCGACGACCTCTTCGCCAACCCCGGCACCTGCACCAGCTCGGGCCTGGA
This sequence comes from bacterium HR12, assembly GCA_002898915.1. Taxonomy (GTDB): domain Bacteria; phylum Actinomycetota; class UBA4738; order UBA4738; family HRBIN12; genus HRBIN12. Next base: position 1,924 of record BEHO01000059.1, on the reverse strand, counting down.
CTTCGCGGACATCACCGGCATGACGTGGAAGGGCTTCTCGACCCCGACGCCGGTGAACGACCGGGGCAGGGTGGGCCGGCTGGCCATGGTCGAGGTGCGGCTCTCGGCCAAGACGACGGCGTCGACGGATGAGCGGAGCACCGTGGTGGGTGTCACCGGGTCCTGGGGGGATGACGGGGACGGCATCCCGGAGTCCACGGACACCTCCTCTACACCGTAATCTCGACCTCGAGCACGTACGTGGTCTGACGGCGCGCCGGACGTCGAGGCCCGGGATCGGGCCGTGGTACCTTGCCTCCATGGAGGTCGTCTGACGCCCGCCCCCGTGGTGGGCGTCCTGCGTATCCGGGGGGACGCATGGAGATCGAGATCGGCAGAGGCAAGGTAGCCCGACGGGCGTACGGGTTCGACGAGGTCGCGATCGTGCCCTCGCGGCGCACGCGCGACCCCGACGACGTGGACATCTCCTGGGAGATCGACGCCTGGACCTTCCGGCTGCCGATGATGGCGAGCGCCATGGACGCCGTCGTGAGCCCGTCCACCGCGATCCAGATCGGTCGGCTCGGGGGCCTCGCGTGCCTGAACCTGGAGGGGCTGTGGACCCGGTACGAGGACCCGACGCCGGTCTACGAGGAGATCGCCTCGCTCCCCGACGAGAAGGCTACCCGCCGGATGCAGGAGCTCTACCAGGAGCCGATCAAGGAGGAGCTGATCGGACGGCGGATCGAGGAGATCCGGGCCGGCGGGGTCGTCTCGTGCGCCTCGCTCACGCCGCAGCGCGTGGCGCGCTACGCGCCGCTCGTGCTCGAGGCGGGGCTCGACATCCTGGTCATCCAGGGGACGGTGGTCTCCGCCGAGCACGTGAGCACCCGGACCCAGCCCCTGAACCTGAAGGAGTTCATCCGCTCCTTCGACATCCCGGTGATCGTCGGCGGATGCGCCTCGTACACCACCGCCCTGCACCTCATGCGGACGGGCGCCATCGGCGTCCTCGTCGGGGTGGGGCCGGGCAACGCCTGCACCACCCGCGGGGTGCTCGGCATCGGGGTCCCGCAGGCCACGGCCATCGCCGACGCGGCGGCGGCCCGCATGGAGCACCTGCGTGAGACCGGCCGGTACTGCCACGTCATCGCCGATGGCGGGATGCGCACCGGGGGGGACATCGCGAAGGCCATCGCCTGCGGCGCCGACGCGGTGATGATCGGCTCGCCCCTCACGCGCGCCTACGAGGCGCCCGGCCGCGGGTACCACTGGGGGATGGCGACCTTCCACCCCACGCTGCCGCGCGGCGCGCGGGTGCGGACGGAGCAGGTCGCGAGCCTCGAGGAGATCCTCGTCGGGCCGGCCCACGAGAACGACGGGACGCTGAACCTCTTCGGGGCGCTCGCGACCTCGATGGCGACGACCGGGTACGCCTCGATCAAGGAGTTCCAGAAGGCGGAGCTCGTGATCGCGCCCTCCATCAAGACCGAGGGGAAGACGTACCAGAGCCAGCAGCGCGTGGGGATGGGTCGCTAGCGTGGGCGAGCCCCGGCCGGTCCTCGTCGTCGACCTCGGCGCGCAGTACGCGCAGCTCATCGCGCGACGGATCCGCGAGTGCCACGTGTACTCCGAGATCGTGCCGTACGACCTGCCGGCGGCGGAGATCGCCCGGCGGCGCCCGGCGGGGATCGTGCTCTCCGGGGGACCGGCGAGCGTGTACGAGGCGGGGGCGCCGGACGTCGATCCCGGCCTGTTCGAGCTCGGCGTGCCGGTGCTCGGGATCTGCTACGGCCATCAGCTCATGGCCCGTGCCCTCGGGGGCGAGGTGACGGCGACGGGGAAGCGCGAGTACGGGGCGGCGACGCTGCGGGTCCTCGAGCCCGGGGCGCTCCTCCGGGACCTCGAGACCGAGGAGCCGGTGTGGATGAGCCACGGGGACGCG
>BEHO01000058.1 GCA_002898915.1 bacterium HR12 | reverse complement strand
CAGGTAGTAGGACCTCTTGTAGAGGATGGGGTCGATCTCGGTGAGGTCCACGAACTGCTGGATGTCGATGGCCCGCGAGGACCGGACCGGCACCTTCTCCAGGTCCTCCTCGGTCAGGACGACGTACCGGTCCTTCTCGACCTCGTACCCCTTCACGATGTGCTCGTAGTCCACCTCCTCGCCGTCGATCGAGCACACCCGCCTGTAGCGGATCCTGCCGTGGTCGGCGTCGTGGAGCTGGTGGAACCGTAGGCTCTTCTCCTCGGTCGCCGGGTACACGGAGACCGGGATCGTGACGAGGCCGAACGAGATGGCGCCCTTCCACATCGCCCTGGGTGGCATGTGCGCCTCCTTGGGGAAGCCCGTGCCCCACACACGGGACGGAAGGAAGTCTATCGGCACCCTCTGGAGTGGAGCGCTCCCCTCCGGACCGGCCCCGCCGCGGGGATTCAGCTGGACGGGAAGTCGATCACGACCCGGAGCGGGTCGTGGAGGACCGAGACCTCCCAACAGCTCGGGCGCGAGAGCCCGAACGCCCAGGACAGCGTGGCCTCGAAGTCCCCCGTCTGCTCCGCCTCGACGAGGACCGGGAAGTCCGGCCGCAACTCCCGTGGGCCGTCGTAGGTCAGCTCGTAGCCCTGGGGCACGGAGGTCGTGAACGCGACGCCCGTCGCCCCGTGGAACACGACCCCCGCGAAGGACGAGCCCCGCATCGGGACGACCGCGCCCCTCGGGTCGTCCAGGATGGGCGCCTCGAGGGGACGCACCTCGAACCGGGGGACCCCGAAGGATCCGCCATCACGGGACGCTCCGAACTCGAACACGATGCGGTCGTAGCCCGCGTGGCTCCCCACCCGAACGTCCACCAGCTGCGCCACGTGATCCCCACCGCCCCGCGCCGTCGCACAGATCGTCTCCTCGGCGGGCGTCCCGACCCCCTCGGGGGACCGTGAACCGGTCGGCTCGGCCGAGGCGGTCCCGCCCCCGCTGGCAGGGGGCGTCGAGCCAGGAGCCGCCCGGTCGCCCTTCTCCCCGCCGACCCCCACGGGGCGGGCACAGGCAGCGAGCAGCACGAGCAGCGCCATCGACGTCGCCATGGATCCCTTCCGCATCGGAGCTCCCTCCTCGTGTCCGGCGCCGCGCGTCCGCACGTGCCGAACCAGGAGACGCCGCGGTCCGGCGCGAGGTTCCATCCGTGCATGATGTGGGTGTGGACGGATCCGGTCGGTGGCGCGGGCGCCGGAGGGTGCTCGCGGTGCGCCCATGAGCGCCCGCGCTCGGGGCTCGGGCCGCGCGTTCACCGTGGAGCTGCCGCGCCCGCTCCCGGTCGAGCGACGCGGTGACGCCTGGTGGCTCGAGCTCGACGGGCGGGAGCTCCGCCTGTCCAACCTGGACAAGGTCTTCTGGCCGGCGGAGGGCTACACGAAGGGAGACCTGCTCGCCTACTACTTCAACGTCGCCGAGCTGATCCTGCCGCACCTCCGCGACCGGCCGCTCACCATGAAGCGGATGCCCGACGGCATCGCCGGCCCGCACTTCTACGAGAAGACCGCGCCGGCCCACACGCCGGACTGGGTGGCCCGGTGCCCGGTGCCGAGCGAGGACAGCCGCGAGGGGGTCATCGGGTACCTCATGGCGAACGACCTCCCCTCGCTCCTGTACGTCGCGAACCTCGGCTGCATCGAGATGCACCCGCTCCACTCCCGGTGCGGCTCGATCGAGACCCCCGACTACCTGTTCTTCGACCTCGACCCCATGGAGGCGAGCTTCGAGCAGGTGCTCCGGGTGGCGCTCCACGTGCGCGCCGCCCTCGACGCGCTCGGGCTCGCCTCCTACCCGAAGACCTCCGGCGCCACCGGGGTGCAGGTCTTCGTGCCGATCGAGCGCGGCTACTCCTACCGGCAGGTGCGCGACCTGGTGGGGAAGGTCGGGCGCCTGATCGAGCGCGCCGACCCCGAGCACGTGACCATGGCCTGGCAGATCGAGCGCCGCACCGGCAAGGTCTTCATCGACCACACGATGAACCGCGCCGGCGCGAACATCGCCGCCGTCTACTCGCTCCGGCCCGAGCCCGGCGCCCCCGTCTCCACCCCCCTAACCTGGGACGAGGTCGAGGCCGGCGTGCGCCCGAGCGATTTCACGATCGAGACGGTGTGGGACCGGTTCGCGCGCCTCGGCGACCTGTTCGAGCCGGTGCGGACGGCGCCGCAGGACCTCGGCCCGGCGCTGGAGGCGCTCGGGCTCCCCGCCGAGCGCGAGGTCCCGGTCGAGCGCTCGAGCGAGGAGGTGATCGCGGCCTCGCGGGATCCCGACCTCGTCGAGTACCTGCGGAAGCGGACCTTCGGGCCCGGGGGGACGCCCGAGCCCGCGCCCGGGGAGCGCGCGCGCGCCGGAGCGGGGCGCGAGGGGAACGCCTTCGTGATCCACAAGCACCGGGCGACGCGCCTCCACTACGACCTCCGGCTGGAGCGGGACGGCGCGCTTCCCTCGTGGGCCGTGCCGCGGGGGCTCCCGACGCAGGCCGGCGACAAGCGGCTCGCCGTGCGCACCGAGGACCACCCCCTCGAGTACGCCTCGTTCGAGGGCACGATCCCCGAGGGACACTACGGCGCCGGCGAGGTCCGGATCTTCGACGACGGGTGGTACGAGCCGCTCGAGTGGTCCGAGGGGAAGATCACGTTCCGGCTCCACGGCCGCCGGTACCCGGGGCTCGAGTACCACCTGGTGAAGACCCGCACCGACTGGCTGATCTTCCTCGCCTCCCGCCAGACCGCCCCCCTGATCGCCTCGCCCCCCGCCTTCGCGCCGATGCTCGCCGAGGGCGGCTACGCGCCCTTCGACGACCCCGGCTGGTGGTTCGAGCCCAAGCTCGACGGGATGCGCGCCATCGTGACGATGGCCACCGACGCCACGCGGATCGCCAGCCGCACCGGCCGCGACGTGACCGAGCGCTACCCCGAGCTGCGACAGCTCCACGAGCTGGTGAACCAGGTGAACGCCGTCCTCGACGGGGAGATCGTGTGCTTCGACGCCGACGGCCGGGTCTCCTTCGAGGCGCTGCAGCAGCGGATGCACCTCACGAACGAGCGCGAGATCGCCCGGGCGGCCAAGGCCTCGCCCGTCGCGCTCGTCGCCTTCGACCTCCTGTGGCTGGACGGGCGCCGGACGACGGAGCTCGCGCTCGAGGAGCGGCGGGAGCTGCTCACGGCCGTCGTCGAGCCCGACCATCGGCTGCAGGTCGTCGCCCACGTCGAGGGCGCGGGCACCCTGTTCACCGAGCGCGCGCGGGAGCTGGGTCTGGAGGGCGTGGTGGCCAAGCGCCTGGGCTCCCGGTACCAGCCCGGACGGCGCTCGGCGGACTGGCGCAAGATCAAGCTGACCCGCACGCAGGACTGCGTGATCCTGGGGTACACGCCGGGCCGAGGGGGCCGGGCGGGGTCCTTCGGCGCCCTCCTCGTCGGCGCCTACGACGATGGGCGCCTGCGGTGGGTGGGCCAGGTCGGGACGGGCTTCACCGAGGCCGCGCTGGCGCGGATCCTCGAGGCCCTCCGCCCGCTCGAGCGACCGGAGCCGGCCGTGGAGGAGCTCCGAGCCGTGAAGGGGGCGACGTTCGTGGGGCCAGGGGTCGTGTGCGAGGTGGCGTACCAGGAGATCACGGCGACGGGGAAGATGCGCGCCCCGAGCTTCCGGGGCTTGCGCGAGGACAAGGCGCCCGAGGACTGCGTGCTCGAGCGCCCCCGGGGGCCGGGATGAGACGCCTCGTCGCCGCCGCGGCCCTCGTCGGGCTCCTCGCGTCGGCCGTCGCGTGTGACCGCGCCGAGCGGCCGGGACCGGCGCCGGGCGAGGAGCGCGCCTCGACCGGCTCCCCCGCGTTCTGCCGGCGCCTGCGGGCCCTCGACGACCTCGTGCGCGAGGTGCGCTCCTGGATGGAGCCGACGGTGGCGCGGTACGCGGCGGCCGTCGAGCGCCTCGACCGCGCCTACCGGCGGGCTCGGGCGGTCGCCCCGGAGGAGGTCGACCTCGCGCCCATCGAGTACGCGAACGGCCGGTTCGGCGAGATCGTGCGCGGCCTCGCGCCCGACCTCGACCCCGCCTCGGTGCGGGCCGCCCTGGCGCTCAACCTGGAGGGCTACGCCGCGGCGCTCTACCGCGCGCTCGTGGACGTCTGCGGCCCCGCGAGCGTCGAGGACTGAGCGGGCCCGCCTACGCGAACGGCTCGAACCCCGCGCGCACGAGGAGCGCCCGCACCTCGCGATCGTCCATGCCGCGCTCCGTCAGCTCCCGGTACAGGCGCAGCGCCGCGAGCGAGCGCCCGCAGGCCGGGCAGAAGCGGAAGTGGTCCTCGCAGGGCGTCTCGCACCACGGGCAGCGGGTCACCTCGATCCGACGCTCGGGGTCGAGGCCGTGGTCGAGGAGGGCGTCCAGGTAGCCCTTGCCGTAGTCCCACTGGATGTACTCCTCCTCGCGGACCTCGTACGCGGGCTCGTGCATCCGGGGCTCGCCGGTCTCCAGCATGTGCTCCAGGTTCTCGCGCAGGAGGTCCCACTCGTAGAAGTGGTTCTCCCCGCAGTCCGGGCAGGCGATGGCCACGCCCTTCACCCCCTGGGGCTGGAAGAGCGCGCGCATGCCCCGGAGATCCTCGAGGTCGGCCCGGACGTCCTCCGCCTCGTCGGGGTCGAGCGGCCCGAACCGCTCCTCCTCCTCCTCGTCCCGGTCCTCGGGCTCCAACGGATCGTTCATCCCATCCTCAATCATCCACCAAACGGAAGGCTCTGAACGCCTCGGCGTAGCGGCAGCCGGCGCGCTCCCCCCAGCGCGCCGCCCGATCCCGGACCCAGTCGAAGGCCGCCTCCGTGCCCTGGGACCGGTGCTCGGCGAGGGCCGCCAGCTTCAGCTCGAGCGTATCGGTGATGTCCACGAACGCGTCCGGCTCCTCGGCCGCCAGCCACAGGTTGGGGACCTCGTAGGGCTCGAGCCCCTCCTCGAGCAGCTCGGGGAACTGCAGGCGCGTCGGCGCGTCGGGCATGACCGCGCAGAGCGCCAGCACCCCAGCCTGCTTGTGGTCCCAGTGGTTGATGTAGCCGCTCGAGGACCAGAGGCGCGAGGGGTCCGGCGCGACGATGACCTCAGGCCGGACCCGCCGCACGACCCGGGTGAGGGCGCGACGGGTCTCCAGGGTGACCTCGAGCGCCCCGTCGGGGAACCCCAGGAACGTGACGTCCCGGACCCCGAGCACGGCCGCCGCCGCGCGCTGCTCGCGCTCGCGGACCCGGGCGAGCTCCTCGCGCGTCACGCCCGGGTCGTTCGAGCCCGCCGAGCCGTCGGTGAGCACGCAGTAGTGGACCTCGGTCCCCTCCCGAGCCCAGTGGGCGACCGTGCCGCCGCACATGAACTCGCCGTCGTCGGGGTGGGCGAAGGCGACGAGGGCGCTCCGGAAGCGGTCCTCGCGCACGGACGGCACGGAGACTCAGGCCTCCTTGTAGACCGCCCAGAACTTCTTCACCGGGGAGAGGGCGCGCCAGGTCGCCCGGGAGCCCTTCGGCGTGATGAGCACGTCGCCGGGGCCGATCCGGTGGACGGTGCCGTCCTCCTCCGTGACCTCGACCTCGCCCTCGATGATGACGGCGATCTCGTGGTAGGGCAGGTTCATCGGGCCCGTCTCCGCGTCCCGGCGCCACAGGCCGAAGCTGAACCGCCCGTCGCCCGAACGGAAGGCGACGACCTCGTCCTCGGGAGGCCTCGGGTCGCCCTCGGGGGCCGGGATCCGCTCCCAGGGGAGCGCATCGTGCTCGGACGCCTTGATGACGCGGATGCTCGGGTCGTACGACACGGACGGACCTCCTCGATCTCGATGCTCGCTCGACGCTCGGGCGGGCGACAGGCTACCCGCTCCGGCCGACGCGCGCCCGCTCAGCCCTCGGCGAGCAGGCCCTCCAGGGCGGCGACCTGCTCGAGCACGCGCTCGGGGGCCGGGCCGCCGGGGCCGCCGCGGGCGCGGACGGCGCGGTCCGGATCGAGCAGGGTCGCCCCGCCGGGGAGCCCGAACCCGGCCCACTCGGCCTCCGTGAGGTCCGCCAGGGTCCGACCCTCCGCCTCGAGGCGCCGGACGAGCTCCCCCACGCGCCGATGGGCCTCGCGGAAGGGCACGCCGGCGACGACGAGCGCTTCCGCCACGTCCGTCGCGTACAGCTCCGGCGCCTCCGCCGCGCGCCGCATCGCCTCCGGGTGGAACCGGACGGTCTCCACGCACCCGGCGAGGGCCGCGACGACCGACCCGACCGTGTCGACCGCGTCGAACAGCGCCTCCTTGTCCTCCTGGAGGTCGCGGTGGTAGCCGAGGGGCAGGCCGTGGAGGACGGTGGTCAGGGCCACGAGATCCCCGAGGACCCGACCCGCCTTGGCGCGCGCGAGCTCGGCCACGTCGGGGTTCCGCTTCTGCGGCATCATGCTCGACCCCGTCGCGTAGGCGTCGGCCAGGCTGGCGAACCCGAGGGCCTCGTCGGTCCAGCGGATGAGGTCGGCGGCCAGGCGCGACGCGTGGGTGGCCGCGATCGCGAGCGCCGCCAGCAGCTCCTGGACCACGTCCCGGTCGGAGACGGCGTCGAGGGAGTTCGGGAAGGCGCTCCCGAAGCCGAGCTCGGCCGCGGTGGCCTCGGGGTCCAGCCCCAGGGTCGAGGTCGCGAGGGCCCCCGCGCCGAGCGGCGAGACGTCGGCCCGCCGCCGCCAGTCCCGGAGGCGCCCGAGATCCCGGGCGAGGGCCCAGCCGTGCGCGCAGAGCGCGTGGCCGAGGGTGATGGGCTGGGCGAGCCGCCCGTGCGTCATGCCCGGCATCACCGTGCCCGCGTGCTCGCGGGCGTGCGCGAGCAGGGCCCGGAGCAGGCGTCGCAAGCCCCCCTCCAGCCGCTCCGAGGCC
>BEHO01000057.1 GCA_002898915.1 bacterium HR12 | reverse complement strand
GGATGTCCGGCCTCGCCACGAGCCGGTCCACCACCACCTCGATCGTGTGCTTGTGGTGCCGGGGGAGGCGGATGGGCTCCGAGAGCTCCCGGACCTCGCCGTCGATCCGGGCCCGGACGAAGCCGCGACGGGCGAGGTCCTGGAGGAGCTTCTCGTACTCGCCCTTGCGGCCCCGCACCACCGGCGCGAGCACCTGGAACCGGGTCCCCTCCGGCAGCTCCATGACCTGGTCGACGATCTGCTCGGGCGTCTGCCGCCCGATCGGCCGGCCGCAGCGCGGACAGTGCGGATGGCCGATCCGCGCGTAGAGGACGCGCAGGTAGTCGTAGACCTCCGTGATCGTGCCGACCGTGGAGCGGGGGTTGCGGGAGGTGGACTTCTGATCGATCGAGATGGCCGGCGAGAGCCCCTCGATGAAGTCCACGTCGGGCTTCTCCATCTGGCCGAGGAACTGGCGCGCGTAGGCCGAGAGGGACTCCACGTACCGCCGCTGGCCCTCGGCGTAGATCGTGTCGAAGGCGAGCGAGCTCTTCCCGGAGCCCGAGAGGCCCGTGAACACGATCAGCTTGTCCCGCGGCAGCGTCAGCGTGACGTTCTTGAGGTTGTGCTCACGGGCGCCGTGGATGACCAGGGTGTCGGTGCCCACGCGCGGGATTGTACGGGTGGGACCGGACCCGGCGCCCGGACCCGCGCCCGCCGGCCGGCGGCCGGGCTATGCTCCCCACGTGACCGATCGGAGCGGGCTCGAGCACCTCCCCGCGGCGCTCCGCACCGGCGGCGTCGACGCCGACCGGGGCGAGCTCGCCGACGCCCGCCACCCCCTCTCCATCGACGACCTCCTGCGGCACGAGGACGAGGAGGCCGAGGCGCCGCCGGAGGCGGGGGGCTGAGCACGGTGGGGGTCTTCCACCACCTGGATCTCAACGTGCGGAGCCTCGAGGTGTCGGAGGCCTTCTACCGGGAGGTCCTCGGGCACCTGGGGCTCCGCGAGCTGGATCGGGGGGAGGACTGGGTCTCCTTCGGCGACGCGTCCGGCTACCTCACCCTCGTCCAGACGGCCGAGCCCTTCCTCTACCACGGGTTCCACCGCAAGCGGATCGGCGTCAACCACCTCGCGCTCCGAGCGCCCTCGCGGGAGGCCGTGGACGAGTTCCACGCGTGGCTGCGCGAGCGCCGGATCCCCGTCCTGTACGGGGGGCCGCTCGACCAGGGCACCGAGGACGACCCCTACTACGCCGTGTACTTCGAGGATCCCGACCGGTTCAAGCTCGAGTACGTCTACCGGCCGCGCGGGCCCGCCGCGGCCGACGCCCGCCGCTGAGCCGTGGGCGCGCCCAGGGACCTCGCCGACTACCGGGACGAGTTCCCCGTCCTCGCCCGGAAGGCGTACCTGATCAGCGCGTCCTTGGGGCCGATCGGGGTGCGCGCCCGGGCCAGGCTCGAGGCGTACCTGGACGCCTGGGCCTCGCGGGGCGCCCCCGACCACGTGTGGATGGAGCACGTGTTCCCGGCGATGGGCGCGCTGAAGCGCTCCTTCTCCGCCCTCGCCGGCTGCGACCCGGACGAGGTCGCGATCACGACCAACGTCTCGATCGCCGTCTCCACCGTCGCCTCCGCCCTCGACCTCAGCGAGCGGCCGGTGATCGTCCTCTCGGAGCTGGACTTCCCCACCGCCGGCCACGTGTGGCTCGCCCAGCGCCGCCGGGGGGCCGAGATCCGCGTGGTCCGCTCCCCGGACGGCCTCACGATCCCGCTGGAGGAGTACGACCGGGCGATCGACGAGCGGACGGCGCTCGTCATGGTGAACCGGGTCCTCTACCGCTCGGGAGCGCTCCAGGACACGCAGACCATCGCTCGGATGGCGCGCGAGCGCGGCGCCCTGTCCTTCGTCGATGACTACCACGGGCTCGGCGTGGTCCCCCTGGACCTCCACGCGCTGGGGTGCGACCTCTACACGGCCGGGGTGCTGAAGTGGATGTGCGGCGGGCCCGGCCTCGCCTTCCTCTACGCGCGGCGGGACCTGCTCCCCCGGCTCGAGCCGGCGCTGACGGGCTGGTTCGCCACCCGGGAGCCGTTCTCCTTCGACCTCGAGCACCTCGACTACCACCCCACGGCCCGGCGCCTCGAGCACGGGACGCCGCCGGCCCCCGTCGTCTTCCTCGCCCAGGGCGGCATGGACGTGATCTCGGAGGTCACGCCGGAGCGGATCCGCGCCCGCCAGGGCGAGCTCACCGACCACGTGATCGCCCGGGCCGACGCCCTCGGCCTCCCGGTCCGCACGCCGCGCGAGCGCGAGGCCCGGGCCGGTCTGGTGAACGTGCAGGTGGGCCCGGGGGCCGCCGAGATCGGCCGCGCCCTGCTCGAGCGCGACGTCTGCACCGACGTGCGGGGCGACGGCCTGCGGATCAGCCCGCACTTCTTCAACACCGAGCCGGACGTGGACCGCTGCTTCGACGAGCTCGCCCGGCTGCTCTGACCCGCGCGGGCTCAGCCCCGGCGGTGGACGACGCGGCCACCGCGGACGACCAGGCGCAGGTCGGCGAAGGCGTCGAGCTCCTCGAAGGGGTTCCGCCCCAGGGCCAGCAGATCCCCGGGGGCGTTGCGCTGCAGGGGACCTCGGGCCATCGCCTGAACGATCTCCTCGGCCTCCAGCCCCGCTTCGGCGAGGAGGAGGACCTCCCGGACGTCCACCCCGGGCGGGATGGGGCCGTTCCCGAGATCGGTCCCGTACAGCACCACCCCGCCGGCCTCGTGGAACCGGCGGAGGTTGTCGATGGCCGTCCGCACCTCCGGCGTGTCCCCACCGAAGCTCTGGATGTCGAGGGTCGAGACGATCCGGACCCCCTTGGCGAGCGCTGCCACCACGCGGTCGGGCAGGGGCTCCGTCCACGGCGTGTGGGCGAGCTCGCGGACCCCGGCGCCGAGCGCCCGCTCGACCTGCCCGGGGCCCTCGACGTGGGCGACCACGGGGAGCTTCTCCTCGGCGGCCGTCCGACAGATGGCCGCGAGGTCCGCGTCCGAGGGGGTCGGGCCGGCCGCCGCGTTCAGCGCGACCTTGATGGCGACGGCTCCCCGCGCGGCGAGCATCCGGACGGCGCGCTCCGCCTCGCCCGGATCGTGGAGCTCGAGCCCCGTGCCGGGCGGCGCCCACCGCTCGCGGGTGGGGTAGCCACCCGGCGCCGTCAGCATCGGCCCCACCGCGCGGATCAGCGGCCCGTGGTAGCTGGGGAGCTCCGACGCGTCGGCCAGGGAGAAGATGACGTCCGGCGGCCATCCGAGATCGCGGACGGCCGTCACGCCCCGCATCAGGACCGCGGCCGGATCCGACAGCCCGATGTGCACGTGCCGGTCGGCGATGGCGGGCAGGACGAAGCCGTCCACCGTGACCTCCTCCGCCTCCCTCGGCTCCGGCGCTCCGCCCGCCACACCGGCGTAGGTGATCACCCCCCGCTCGATCACGACGACCGCGTCGGTGACCGTCCGCCCGGGCGCCAGCCACGCCATCGGCGCCCGGACCACGAGGGCCCGGCTCACGAACCCACCCCGGCCTCGCGCATCGCGCGCAGCTCCCTGCGGAGCTCGTGGACCTCGTCGCGGAGCCTGGCCGCGTACTCGAACCGCAGCTCCCTGGCGGCCTCGTGCATCTCCTCCTCCAGGCTGCGGATCAGCCGCTCCAGCTCCTCCGTGGGCATCTCCGGCCGCGCCCGGCGGCGACCCTCGCGCCTGGGCGCGGTCGTCTGCCCCTCGGCCGCCATCGCGAGGAGGATGTCCGAGACCTTCTTCCGCACGGTCGTGGGATCGATGCCGTGCCGCCGGTTGTACTCCATCTGGATCTTCCGCCGGCGCTGGGTCTCGGAGATCGCCGCCCGCATCGAGTCGGTGACGTCGTCGGCGTACATGATCACGGTGCCGTCGACGTTCCTCGCCGCACGGCCGATGGTCTGGATCAGCGAGGTCTCCGAGCGCAGGAACCCCTCCTTGTCCGCGTCGAGGATGGCCACGAGCGAGACCTCCGGCAGGTCGAGGCCCTCCCGGAGGAGGTTGATGCCGACCAGGACGTCGAACTCGCCGAGCCGCAGGTCGCGGATGATCTCGATGCGCTGGAGGGTGTCGATCTCGGAGTGCAGGTACCGCACCCGGATCCCCATCTCGAGGAGGTAGTCGGTCAGGTCCTCAGCCATCTTCTTGGTGAGGGTGGTGACGAGGACCCGCTGGTTCGCCGCCGCCCGCTTGCGGATCTCCTCGATGAGGTCGTCCACCTGGCCGCGCGTCGGGCGCACCTGGACCTCGGGGTCGACGAGGCCGGTGGGCCGCACGATCTGCTCGACGACCCGCTTGCTCACCCGCAGCTCGTAGGGGCCGGGCGTGGCCGACATGAACACGATCTGCGGGACCTTGGCGATGAACTCCTCGAACCGGAGGGGGCGGTTGTCGAGGGCCGAGGGCAGGCGGAACCCGTACTCGACCAAGGTCTCCTTGCGGGTCCGGTCCCCCTCGTACATCCCGTGGAGCTGCGGGACCGTCACGTGGGACTCGTCGATCACGCACAGGAAGTCCTCGGGGAAGTAGTCGAGGAGGGTGTACGGGGGCTCGCCGGGCGCCCGTCCGTCGATGTGGCGGGCGTAGTTCTCGATGCCGGAGCAGAACCCCACCTCGCGCAGCATCTCGAGGTCGTACGTGGTCCGCATCCGCAGCCGCTCCGCTTCGAGCAGCTTGCCCTGGGACTCCAGCCAGGCCAGCCGCTCGGCGAGCTCCTGCTCGATCGCGGCGATGGCCCGCGCCATCCGCTCCCCCGAGGCCACGTAGTGGGTGGCCGGGTAGATCGTGATCTCGTCGAGCTCGCCGAGGATCTCCCCGGTGAGGGGGTCGAAGCGCGTGATCCGCTCGATCTCGTCCCCCCACCACTCGATGCGCACCGCGGTCTCCTCGTAGGCGGGGAACACCTCGAGGACGTCGCCCTGGACCCGGAACCGGCCGCGGGTGAGGCTCACCTGGTTCCGCTCGTACTGGATGTCCACGAGGCGCTGCTTGGCCCACTCCATGTCGGTGGCCACCCCGCGGTGCACCCGGAGGATCTGCCCCAGGTACTCCTCGGGGGAGCCGAGGCCGTAGATGGCGGAGACGCTGGCCACGACGAGCACGTCGCGCCGGGTGAGCAGGGCCGCCGTGGCCGAGTGCCGCAGGCGCTCGATCTCGTCGTTGATGGAGGCGTCCTTCTCGATGTACGTGTCGGTCTGCGGCACGTACGCCTCGGGCTGGTAGTAGTCGTAGTACGAGACGAAGTACTCGACGGCGTTCTCCGGGAAGAACTCCCGGAACTCGTTGGCGAGCTGGGCCGCCAGGGACTTGTTCGGCGCGAGCACGAGCGTCGGGCGCTGCACCCGCTCCACGACCTGGGCGATCGTGAACGTCTTCCCCGTGCCGGTCGCCCCGAGCAGGGTGATCCGGTCCTCGCCGGCCAGGATGCCCTCGACCAGCTCCTCGATGGCCTTGGGCTGGTCTCCGGCGGGCTCGAACTCGGCGTGGATCTTGAAGGGGGGCATCACCAGCGATTGTAGGCGGACGCCCCGAGGCTCGGGCTCAGGGAACGTCGAGCTCGAGGGAGCCGACGAAGCGCGCGGCCTCGGCGCCGCTCCCCCGGATCGCTCTCCCGCCGCAGGACGTCCTCCTCCTCGATCCGTGGGCCCGAGCGATCGGCGAGGGGGCCAGGGCCGGATCGCGGCCGTCACAGCCGCCCCGCCTCGATGATCCGTTGCAGGAACCGCCGGGTCCGCTCCTCGCGCGGCTCGGTGAAGATCCGCTCCGGCGGTCCCTCCTCCAGGATCACGCCCCCGTCCAGGAAGCACACCCGGTCGGCGATGTCGCGGGCGAAGGCCATCTCGTGGGTGGCGATCACCATCGTCATGCCCGCCGCCGCGAGCTCCCGGATCACGTTCAGGACCTCCGCCACGAGCTCCGGGTCGAGGGCGCTCGTCACCTCGTCGAGGAGCATGATGTCGGGCTCCATCGCGAGGGCCCGCACGATGGCGACGCGCTGCTGCTGCCCGCCCGAGAGGCGGTCGGGGTACTCGTCCCGCTTGTCGGCGAGCCCGAAGCGCTCGAGCAGCGCGAGGGCCCGGGCCTCCGCCTCCGCCCTGGACAGCCCGAGCGCCTTCACCGGCGCGAGCGTGATGTTCCGCAGCACGGTCATGTGCGGGAACAGGTTGAAGGACTGGAAGACGATCCCGATCCGCCGCCGGATCCGGTTCACGTCCACGCCGCGGGCCGTGATCTCCTCGCCGTGCACGAAGATCCTGCCGCCGTCGACGGGCTCGAGCAGGTTGATGCAGCGGAGGAGCGTGGACTTCCCGGAGCCCGAGGCCCCGATGAGGCAGACCACCTCGTGGTCGCCGACGGTGAGGTCGATCCCCCTCAGGACCTCGAGCTTCCCGAAGGACTTGCGGACGCCCTCGAGGCGCAGCGCGATCCCGTCGGCCGCGGACGCCCCCGCCGCTCCCGTCACAGGCCGCCTCCCGCCTCCCGGCGCCGGCGCTCGCGGGCGACGAGCCAGTCCACGATCCGGGTGAGCGGCACGGTGATGACGAGGAACATCAGCGCCGCCGCGAGCAGGGGCGTGAAGTTGAACCGGGCCGCCTGCTGGATCTGCGCCATCTTGAAGGCCTCCGGGGCGGCGACGACGAAGGCGATGAGCGCGGTGTCCTTCTGGAGCGCGACGAAGTCGTTCAGCAGGGGCGGGATCACGCGGCGGACGGCCTGGGGGATCACCACGTACCGGAGCGTCGGCCAGCGCCCGAGGCCGAGCGACCGCGCCGCCGCGACCTGGCTGGGGTGCACGGACTCGATCCCCGCCCGGTACACCTCGGCCACGTAGGCCGAGTAGCTGAGCACGAGCGCCACGACCCCCCAGAACGCCGGGTCCCGCGGCACGCCGGCCAGCCCGAGGGCCGGTACGCCGAAGCC
>BEHO01000056.1 GCA_002898915.1 bacterium HR12 | reverse complement strand
GGTACGTGGCGCCGCCGGCGGCGGCCGCCATCCCCGTGAAGACGACGTTGGCCCGGTTCAGGGCGACGCCGAGCACCGCCAGCGAGGCCGCGCCGGCGAGCACGCGCGGCCGCTGAACGACGTCCCGGGACAGGAAGACGAGCGCCGGAACCACGACGCACACGCCGAGCTCGATGACGAACAGCGCGCTCGCCGTCGAGCCGTCGAGCAGGCGGCCGAGCACGCCCCGGTACCCGAGGTCGGCGATCTTCGCCGCCGCGTAGATCAGCATCAGGGCGCCCGAGACCCGGACCATCTCGCCGAGGATGGGGATCGGCGGACGACGTCCATGGGACCGAGCCGACAGGAAGCTCTCGACCGTCACCATCGCCGGACCTACGAAGAAGGACGACGTCAGGAAGAACAGCGGCAGGAGCATCGACCACCAGAGCGGGTCGAGTCGTCCCTTCGCGATCAGGTACAGCGACCCGAGCGCCGACTGGTGCAGGAGCGGCAGCGTGATGCCCACGATGAGCACCGGTGAGTAGATCCGCGACAGCACCCTCGAGAGCCTCGGAGCACGCACGCGCTCCACGAAGATGTACAGGAACTCGACGAGCTGCACGAACGTGTAACCGGTCACGCACCACACGAGCTCGAACATCACCGAGTGCGGGTTCAGCTGCCAGATGAGGGCGACCCGCCAGACGTTGATCCAACGACCGAGGTCCACGATCAGGCCGACGCAGACCAGGAGGTAGCCGATGAGCGAGGTCAGGAAGGCGGCGCGCTCGACCGGCCTCCAGCGCTCGCGACCGAGGACGTGCACCATGAGGGCGGTCGAGTACCCGCCCCCGGCCAGCGCCACCCCGGTCATCACGTCCCACCAGACCCAGAGGCCCCACGGCCAGCGGTCGCTGAGGTTCGTGGCCGCCCCGAGGCCGAAGGCCAGGCGGTACAGGGCCACCCCGAGGCCCACGAGGGCGAGCGCGATGAGCACCGCGCGCGTCCGCGTCATCCGGAACGACCAGCCGCGGCGGCGCCCCACCCGGTTCATGGGCCCGCCTCCTCCCGCTCGGCCCGCTCGCGCTCGAGGTACCGACGCCGCCGCAGGTACAGCAGCGTGAGACCGGTGAGGACGCCCGCCGCGGTGGAGGGGATCATCCGGGTGACGGCCCACGTGGAACCGGGCAGGGGTTCGGCCGGGAGGGACGTGCGGAACCCGGGCGCCTCGAACGGCACATCCGAGACGTACAGGACCGAGGTTCCCCCGGCCTCGTACTCCCCGTACACGTGGTGGACGTACCGGGCGTCCTCCCCGATACGGCGCCAGGCCTCGACGAGGAGGTCGGCACGACGGCCGAACGCGATCGCCCCCTGCGGACAGGCCTCGGCGCAGGCCGGCGGGTCACCGCGGGCGAGCCGGCCCGCGCACAGGTCGCACTTCTCGACCCGGCCGAAGGTCGCGTCCCAGTCGAACGTGGGGATGCCGAAGGGGCAGGACACGAGGCAGTACCGACACACGATGCAGCGGTCCGCGTCGTAGACGACGGGCCCCGCGTCGCTCTTGCGGAGCGCCCGCATGAAGCAGGCGGACGCGCACGCCGGCTCGAGGCAGTGCATGCACTGGACCTTCGCGTAGCGGACCGCGAGCCGCCGCCGAGCCCCGAGGGGGGTCTCCACCTCCGTCTCCACCGTTCGGGCGCGGACGATGGACCGGTTCGTGGAGGCGAGCTCCGCGTCGGGCCCCAGCGCCGGCTGGTCGGCCCGCCACCCGAGGCCGCCCTCGACCTTGCAGGCGCGGACGCACCGTCCGCACCCGACGCAACGGGTCAGGTCGATCAGCATCGCGGGATCGTCGGCGTGCCGGCGGGCGAGGGACTCCGGATCCTCGACCGGGCCACCCGCGCGCGCCACCTGGGCTCCCGCGACGACCCCCGCGGCGCCGACCGTGACCGTCGCCCCGATGAGGAACCTCCGCCGCCCGATCGACGCCTGGGGCGGGTCCGGACGGACGGTCGACCGAGGGGCTCTCGGGGAGCGTTCCTTCGGCTCCATGGCTGGCTCTCCGAACGATCTTCCACCGAGAGCCTGACAGCCGCGGAGGACGCCGATATCCGCTGCCGGTCCCGGATCGCCGGGGACCGGCCCTAGCGTTGCCTCGGTAGCGCAACCTAGCCTCTCGAGAGGGCGGCGGCCTCCGCGAGGACCCGAGCGGCGAGCTCGGGCACCGACCCGAGGACCCGGGCGCTCGGCCGGACCCCCCCTCGGCCCTCCGCGAGGGCGACGCCCAGGAGGATGACCCGAGGCGGGTCGGGCATCGCGCTCGCGAGGGCCACGGCCTCGCTCACCCCGACACCGTGCGACGAGAGCGAGGTCCGCAGCTCGGCGGGCAGGCCGTGGGGCCCGGCCTCGACGCGCACGATCTCGCCCGGCTCCATCCCCTGCACCCACACCGCGTCCACCACGATCACGACGTCCGGGCCTTCGAGCAGGTCGAGGAGATGGGCGCCGGCGCCGACCTCGCGGACGTCGACGCCGAGGCGCTCGAGCTCGGCCCGGGCCGCGCGCACGGCGAGCACGCCAGCCGCGTCGTCGCCGAGGGCGGAGCCGACCCCGACGACCCGGACCCGCCTCACAGCCGTCGCAGGTCGAGCCGGAGGAAGTGGGTCGCGCACGAGATGCACGGGTCGTAGTTGCGGACCACCATCTCGCACAGGCGCGTGAGCTCCTCGTCGGACCGATCGAGCACGCCCGGGACGAACGTGCGCAGGTCCTCCTCCATGTGGCGGAGGTTCTGCGAGGTCGGCGGCACGATCTTCGCCTCCAGGATCGTGCCGTCCTCGGCCACGTCGTAGCGGTGGTACAGCGTCCCGCGGGGGGCCTCGGTCGCCCACGTCGCGCGGCCGGCGCGCGGCACCACCTCCGCCATCGGAGGGTCGGGGGGCTCGTAGGCCCGGATCAGGCGGATCGCCTCCTCGATCGCGAGGGCCGTCTCCACCACGCGCGCCGCCATGGAGGAGAAGGGGTCGAGGTCCGGGAGCGAGAGCCCCGCGCGGCGCAGGCACTCGCGCGCCACCGGGGTGAGGTGGTCCGCGTTCAGGTTCAGCCGCGCGAGCGGCCCGGTGTGGTAGGGCGTGCCGGTCTCGGCGATCACCGAGTGGAGCGCGTTCGAGTGCTCGACGTGGAGCTCCCGCGTGACCGTCTCGTACTCCGCGAAGGTCCACCGCCGCCCCTCCGTCGAGGCCATCGTCCCCTCGTTCATGGGGTACTCCTCGGGGTGGACCATGGCCACGAGCTCGGCACGCCGCGGGAGCGAGGGTCGCTCGAGGGAGCCCACGAGGTCGGCGATACCCGGCATCCGCTCGAGCGCCTGCTCCAGGCGAGGCAGGAGCGCCTCGAGCTCGCGGCGCCTCGGCGCCCGGGAGAACCCGCCGACGCGCGGCGAGACCGGATGGATCTCGCGCCCCCCGATCAGCTCCATCACGTCGTTGCCGACGCGCTTGATGGCGATGGCGGTCCTCACCAGGTCGGGGTGATCCTTGGCCATCTCGATCGCGCTGTGGTAGCCGAGGAAGTCGGGGGCGGCGAGGAGGAACACGTGGAGCACGTGGCTCTCGATCCACTCCCCGCAGTACAGGAGGCGGCGGAGCTCCCGCACGCCCTCCGGCACCCGCACGTCGAAGAGCTCCTCGAACCCGTGGATGGCGCTCATCTGGTAGGCCACGGGGCAGATACCGCAGATGCGGGGGACGATGTCCGGCACCTCGTGGTAGGCGCGCCCGCGGAGGAAGGCCTCGAAGAAGCGGGGGGGCTCGTAGATCTCGAGCCGGAGATCCACGATCTCGTGGTCCCGGGCCGTGATGTGGAGGGCACCCTCGCCCTCGACGCGGGCGATGACCGGGACCTCGACCCGTCGGTGCGTCATCGCTCGACCTCCTCCAACCGGGCCGCGGCCTCGCGGAAGGCCGGGGCCCACCCCGTGATGAACCGGAACCGGTCCGCGGCCTCCTTCGGTCGCAGCCCGAGCTCGATGAACCGTCGGCCGAGGGCCTCCGCGTTGCCCGGCGCCTGCGCGGGCCCGAAGCACCCGTAGCAGCCGCGGCCGAACCTCGGGCAGATCGCCCCGCAGCCCGTGCGCGTCACCGGCCCGAGGCACGGCTCCCCCCTGGCCACCACGACGCACACCGTGCCCCGACGCTTGCACTCCACGCAGACCGGCGAGGTCGAGACCCGCGGTCGCGCCCCCGCGAGCAGGCTGGCGATGGCGCGCAGGAGCTCGCCTCGATCGATCGGACACCCGGTGAGCTCGAGGTCCACGGGGACGTAGTCGGCCACGGGGCGCGAGTCCTCCAGGGAGCGCACGTACGCCGGGGTCGGGTAGACCGTGCGCACGAACTCCTCGAGCCGGCCGGTCGCGTTCCGGAGCGCCTGGATCCCCCCGGCCGTCGCGCACGCGCCGATCGTGATGAGGACCTTGGAGGCCTCCCGGATCTCGCGGATCTGGGCCTCCTGCTCGGGCGTCGAGATCGAGCCCTCCACGAGCGTGATGTCGTAGGGACCGGGCCGCAGGTCCGAGGAGGCCTCGGCGAAGTGCACGATCTCGATCGCCCCCGCCAGCTCGAGGAGGGCGTCCTCGGCGTCCAGGATCTGGAGCTGGCACCCGTCGCAGGACGCCATCTTGAACACCGCGACGCGGGGCTTGGTCGGCGCGGTCACAGCTCCCCCACCTCCATCAGCGGCGCGATCTCGTCGTACCGGAACACCGGTCCGTCGGTGCACACGAAGTACGGACCGAGCTGGCAGTGGCCGCAGAGACCGATCCCGCACTCCATGTGCCGCTCCATCGAGAGGTAGATGCGCTCGGGAGGCACGCCGAGCTCGAGCAACCCGCGCCCCGCGAACCGCATCATGACCTCCGGCCCGCACATGAAGGCCGTCGTCCGAGCCGGCTCGATCCGCGCCTTGGGGAACAGCGTCGTCACCACCCCCACGTCGTACAGCCAGGTGCCGACCGGCTCGTCCACCGTGAGGTGGAGCTCCACGCCGAGGCGCTCCATCAGCGCCACCCACTCGTCCAGCTGGTCCTTGTAGGGGAGCAGATCCGGGGTCCGTGCGCCGAGCAGGAGGATCAGCCGCCGGTACCGATCCCGGCGCCGCATCGCGGACTCGACGGCCGGTCGCACCGGGCAGACCCCCACCCCGCCGGCCACGATGACGAGGTCCCCGCCCTCCGCCTCGTGCAGGGGCCACGGCTTCCCGAAGGGGCCCCGGACCCCGACCTCGTCCCCCGGCCGCAGGTTCCGGAACGCGTTGGTGACCCGCCCCACGTGCCGGACGGTGTGGCCGAGGTGGTGGGGGTGCATCGGGTTGGAGGAGATCGAGATCGCGACCTCGCCCACGCCGAACAGGTAGAGCATGTTGAACTGGCCGGCCTCGAACGCGTAGCCCTCGCCGTCGTTCCCGCGCCAGGTCATCCAGTACGTCGAGGACTCGGGGGTCTCCGGCACGATGCGCTGGATCACCGCGATCCGCATCGGACGGCCCTCGGGCTGCGCGGCCCGCTCCCGGAGGTCCGTGGCGCTCACGCCGTCCTCACCTCCACCGCCCCGTCGCTGGCCCGGATCGCCGCGATCTCCTCGGTCACGTCGATGCCCACCGGGCACCAAGTGATGCACCGTCCGCACCCGACGCACCCCGAGACGCCGAACTGGTCGATCCAGGACGCGAACTTGTGCGTGAGCCATTGCAGGTACCGGGCCGCGTGGCTCTCGCGCACCACGGCGCCGGCCGCCCACGAGTACTCGGCGCTGAAGCAGCTCGCCCACTCGCGCGTGCGGGTCGCCGTCTCGCCCGAGAGCGAGACGTCGTCCACGACGTCGTGGCAGAAGCAGGTGGGGCAGACCATCGTGCAGTTCGCGCACGCCAGGCACCGGGCCCCGACGTCCCCCCAGCGGGGGTGCTCGCGGTTGCGGTACAGGAGCCCCGGCATGTCCGCCACGTCCAGGCTCCGCCCCATCCGCTCGGCGGCCGCCCGGGCGATCGCCTCCACCTCCGCGCGCTCCCCGTCGGTCGCCGCCCGAACCCCGAGGGCGTCCCGCAGCTCGGCCCCGAGGCGGCTCCCGACCTCCAGCGCGAACCCCTCGGCGAGCTCCGTGAGGGCGAGGTCGAAGCCGGCCGTGCACCGCGGTCCGGTGCCCATCGAGACGCAGAAGCACGTGGACCCCGGCACCGCGCAGTTCACGCCGATCAGGACGGCCCGCTCGCGCCGCCGCCGGTACCGCTCGTCGAGCTCGAGGAACACCCGGTCCTGGACGGCGATGGCGTGGAGGTCGCAGGAGCGCAGACCGAGCAGCGCGAGAGGTCGATCGTCCTCCTCGGGGGCGGGCTCCGCCCGCATCCCCTCGCGGCCCCGACGGATCTCGGTCAGGCGCTCGCGCGGCGGGAACAGGAACCGCTTGCCGGCGTCGGGCCCGTGCGCCCAGTCGAAGAGGCGGCCGTCGTCCGTGCGCTCGAGCCGGTACCGACCCGGCCCCTGGACCTCCCGGACCCCGGCCGGCAGGTCCGCGAGGCCGGTGACCTCATCCAGCACGACCGCGCCGTCGCGCACGGTCGGGCCGATCACCCGGTACCCGCGCTCGGCGAGGAGCCCGATGAGCCGTCCCAGGCCGTCCCGCTCCAGGTACCACACGGTCCGTCCTCCCACCCCAACGCTCGCGGACGCCGGCCTCGGCACCCACGGGCCAAGGTCCGCCCGTCCGAGGGACCTCGGGCCGCATCTTGCCACGGCCCTCCGCCCGAGCGCGTACGCTGTCGGCATGCCGCCCTCGGCGCTCCTCACCGACCTGTACGAGCTGAACATGGCGGCGAGCTACCTCCGCCGCGGCATGACCCCGGACGCCACGTTCTCCCTCTTCATCCGCCGGATCCCGCCCCGGCGGGGCTTCCTCGTCGCGGCCGGCCTCGAGCCGTGCCTCGCGTTCCTCGAGTCGTTCCGCTTCGAGGAGGACGAGCTCGAGCACC
>BEHO01000055.1 GCA_002898915.1 bacterium HR12 | reverse complement strand
CGCGAAGGTGCTCGGCGCGAGCGGCGTCGCGGTCTGGCGCCCGGAGGGCCTCGCCCCGGAAGCGGTCGTGGGTCAGGGGCCGCCCGACGGGGGGGTGCTGCGGCGGGTGGCCGAGGAGCGGGGCGTCCTCACCTCCGCGGGCCCCCTCGGGAAGGTGCCCGAGGGGGAGCCGGTGGGATGGGCGTACGTGCCGGCCTGCATGGGCGAGCGGTGCCTCGCCGTGATCGGCGTCGCGTGGGACCCGCCGAAGGCCCTCGACCTGGCGGAGCGGGAGCTCCTCGGCTCGCTCGCGGGGCTCGTGGGGGTCGCGGTGCGCAACGCCGAGCTCCTCGAGCGGCTCCAGCAGAAGGAGCAGGCGCTCCAGGGGCTCCTGCGCAAGACCCTCACCGTGCAGGAGGAGGAGCGCCGCCGGCTCTCGCGCGAGCTCCACGACGAGACCTCGCAGGTGCTCTCCGCGCTCATGATGAACATCGACCTGCTCGAGTCCCAGGTGCCGGTGGACGAGGACGCGCGGGCCCGGATCGCGGCCGTGAAGTCCCTCGCCGAGGAGGCGGCCCGGAACCTCGACCGGATGCTGTTCGAGCTGCGCCCGGCCCTCCTCGACGAGCTCGGGCTGATCCCGGCGCTCCGCTGGTACGTGGCGCAGATGAGCGACGTCTGGGGCCTCCCGATCGAGTTCGAGGGCGCCCGGCTCGGGCGCCTGCCCGACCACATCGAGCTCGCCGCCTTCCGCATCGTGCAGGAGGCGGTGAGCAACGCGGCCCGGCACGCGCGGCCGAGCCGCGTGGGCGTTCGGGTCGGGCTGCGCGACCGGTGGCTGCACCTCGAGGTGGAGGACGACGGGGTGGGGTTCGACGTGATGGAGGTCGCCGCCCGCGCCCGGAGCGGCGAGGCCGTCGGTCTCGAGGGGATGCGTGAGCGCGCGGAGATCGCGGGCGGGACCTTCCGGGTGGATTCGGTGCCGGGGCGCGGGACGCGGGTGGTGGCGGAGATCCCGCTCCCCGAGGAAGGCGGGGTCACGGCGAGCTCCGAAGGTGGCGAGCGGACATGAGCGGCCGGGTGAAGGTGCTGGTGGTGGACGACCACGAGATCGTGCGCGAGGGGATCCGGATGGTGCTCGCGACCGATCCCGAGCTCGAGGTCGTCGGCGTGGCCTCCTCGGGCGAGGAGGCGATCGAGAAGGTGCGGGAGCTCGAGCCCGACGTCGTGCTCATGGACATCGGGATGCCGGGTCTCTCGGGGTTCGAGGCGACCCGGAGGATCCGCGAGTCGCACCCGAACACGCAGGTCGTGGCGCTCACCGTCCACGACTCCGAGGGCTACGTCTTCCAGATGCTGCAGGCCGGGGCGACCGGGTACGTGGTGAAGCGGGCGCCGGCCGAGGACGTGATCATGGCGGTCAAGCGCGCGCACCAGGGGGAGGCGGTGCTCCACCCGAGCGTGGCGAAGCTCCTCATCAAGGACTACCTGGCGCGGGTCGCGAAGGGCGAGGAGACCTCCTTCGACACCCTCTCCGACCGGGAGCGCGAGATCCTGAAGCTGATCGCCGAGGGCCTCACGAACCGGGAGATCGCCGACAAGCTGTTCCTGTCGATCAAGACGGTGCAGGCCCACCGCGCGAACCTCATGCGGAAGCTCGGGATGCACGACCGGACGGAGCTCGTGAAGTACGCGATCCGCAAGGGGATCATCGGCCTCGACGAGGCCTGAGCCGGGCGCCTACTCGACGCCGGTGAGCAGCCAGCCGAAGTAGCGCACGGCCTCGAGGGCCGCGGTCGTCATGACGAGCATCAGGATGACGAACCCCACCGAGAGGTAGAAGGCGCTGATCAGCAGCGCCATCCAGCCCGCGCCGGTCCGCGCCCGGAAGACCTGGCCCGACCTGGCGACGCGCTCGTACCACCCGGGGTACCGCTCGCGGATCTCCCGGAGCGGGATGTTCCCGGTGAAGATCACCTCGTCCACCGGGAAGACCTCGGGGCGGAGGTGCGTGTTGAAGTAGTGCACGGTGAACAGGAACCCCATCGCCAGGAGCGCCTCGTAGGAGTGGAAGATCCGCGCGGCGTTCACCAGCCAGCCCGGGAGGAAGGCGAGGAAGCGGGCGGGGAACCACATCACGAGGCCGGTCAGGCCGATGATGAGGAGGCCCCAGACCTCGGCCAGGTAGTCGAACTTCTCCCAGAACGTGAACCGGGCGAACGCCGGCCGCGGCCCCTCCCCCTTCAGGTAGCGGATGTACTCGCCGACCTGTCGGACGTCTCGCCACCGGGGGAGGATCGAGTCCTCGTCCAGCAGGGAGCGGGGCGACCACCTGCCCGTGATCCAGGCGAGGAGCACGCCGATCACGTGCATCGCGGCCGACGCGAGGAACCCGACGGCGCAGACCTTGTGGACGGCGGCGGCCCCGCGCTCGCCGCGCCAGAGCCAGAGCAGGGGCTCGGCCCAGAAGGCGTCGGCGTAGTGCATCGGCATCCCGGTGAGGATGAGCCCGAACACCGAGAGCGCGAGCACCGCGTGGGTGGCCCGGGCCCACCACGACCAGCGTCGGACCACCAGCTCCTCCCGGCCCCGCCCGATCGCGCTCACAGCACGCCTCCCGCGCCCTCCCGCAGCCGGGCCCGCTCGGCCTGCTTGCGCAGCTCGAAGCGGATCCCGAGGACCATCAGGTACCCGAAGAACGCGAACGTCCCGATGAGCAGGGTCAGCATGTAGATCGTGATGACCCGCAGCCGCGGATCGTCGGGGATCGCGCCGCGCGGGATGTGCATCTGGACGTCCACGAAGTTCGCCGGCGCGTCCGCGTGGCACCGACGACAGGTGGCCAGGATGTTCGCCTCGTTCACCGGCGAGCGTGGGTCCTCGGTGGGCACGACCAGGTGGTAGCCGTGGCAGTCCGCGCACGTCGCGACCTCGACCCCCGCGAGATGCGTCTCCATCCCGAAGGGGTTGCCGCCGGCGAACCGCTCGGCCATCTGTTCGTGGCACCGGGCGCACTGCTCGCTCGCGCGGTGCGCGAAGGTGCGCGTCCGGGCCGGCTGGATCTGGTGCGCGCCGTGACAGGTGACGCAGGTCGGCTTGGGCACCGTGCCGCTCACCCCCTCGCGCCCGTGGTAGCCCGCGTCGTACTCGGCCGCCGGTCGCTCGTGGCACCGGGCGCAGGCGTCGCGGGCGGCGTCGCGGCGCGCGTGCATCGTGGCGCGGAGCGCGCTGTGACAGTCGGTGCACCAGAGGTCGCGGTGGACGCTGCCCGCGAGCTCGTCGCCGGTGACGAGCAGCCCCGGCCGGTACCGGCCATCGTCGGCCCACACGATGTCGGGCAGGGCGTGACAGCCGGTGCACTCGTTCGTGGGGGGGCGGGCTCGGCGTCGGCCACTCCTGGGCGAGCGCCGGCCGGGCGGAGAGCACCGCGAGGCCGAGACCCACGACGAGGGCGAGCGCCCCGGCGCGGCGGGGCCGGCCCCGAGGGCGTCCGGCGGACGCGGAACCGCCACCCGGACGGTGGCGGTTCCGGACGGGGGTCAGCTCGGACCGGGTCAGATCACGCCGAGGGCGCTCAGGATCCACATGACCCCGAGCAGCAGGAGCAGCGCCGCCCAGAGGAACGCGAACAGCAGCAGCGGCGCGATCGACACCGCGGCAACGGCAAGGCCCGCGTTCGCCACGGCGGAGCTGGCCTCGGCCCGCTTCCGCGCCGACCCCTTGACCTTCGCGTAGAGCGCCCGGGCGCCGATGGCCGCCAGGCCGACCAGGAGCGCGATCCCGAGCGCCTCCGGCTTCCACATCACGATGAGCAGCGCCCCGATGGCGAGCACGAGCGTCGCCACGGCGAGGACCCACATCTCGGGCCCCGCGTACCGCTGCACCACGCCCCGGTGGGGCACCGCCGCCGCCCTCTGAGACATCGCCGCGACCTCCTTGCCTCGGCTGATCGCGTCCCTCGAGCGTCACGGTAGGGACGACGGCCCGGGGCGTGTATCGGTCGCGCAACCGTATCTCGGTCCGCCGGAACCCGAGTTCCTCCTCGAGCCACGGACCGAGGAGCGGGCGGTCGGCGACCCGAGGCCGAGCGGTCGAGGACCGAGGGAGACCTCGGGTCGGGACCCTAGGGTCGTCCTCGGCGCGGCCCATCGTGCGCCGAGCAGCGCCCGGCCTCGGGCGTGGGGCGTGCATCGCGACGCGCCTCCTTCGTCCCCGACGGTAGCCCTCGGGGCCGGGGGCGCCACGGAGCGAACGACCGAGGCCCGGAGGGGCTTTCGCCCGGTCCGGCGGTCGGTCCTGGGTCCGATGGCACCCCGTATGCTGAGGCCGATGCGCGATCGCTTCCTGCGGGCCTGCCGTCGCCAGCCCGTCGACCGGACGCCGGTGTGGTTCATGCGGCAGGCCGGTCGGTACCTCCCCGAGTACCGCGAGATCCGGGGGGATCGCGACATCCTCGAGACCTGCCGGCACCCGGAGGTCGTGGTGGAGCTCTCGCTCCAGCCGCTCCGGCGCATGCCGCTCGACGCGGCCATCGTCTTCAGCGACATCATGGTTCCGCTCGAGGCCATCGGGATCCCCATCCGCGTGGCGTCCGGCACGGGGCCGGTCCTCGAGGAGCCGATCCGGAGCGAGGCGGATCTCCGACGGCTCCGACCGCTCGTGCCGGAGGAGGACGAGCCGTACCTGCTGGAGGCGATCCGCCTCCTCCGCGCGGAGCTCCAGGTCCCGCTCATCGGCTTCGCGGGCGCCCCCTTCACGCTCGCGTCGTACCTCGTGGAGGGCGGGCCGTCGCGGGATCTGGCGCGCACGAAGGCGCTCCTGCACGGCGAGCCGACCATCTGGGCTCGTCTCATGGAGGTCCTCGCGGATCTCTGCGTGACCCACCTCCGGGCACAGATCGAGGCCGGGGCCCAGGCCGTCCAGGTCTTCGATTCGTGGGTCGGGACGCTCGAGCCCGAGGACTACGAACGGGCGGTCCTACCGTATGCCCGGACGGTCTTCCAGGGCGTCGCGGACCTCGGCGTGCCGAGCATCCACTTCGGGGTGGGGACCGGCGAGCTCCTCCGGCCGATGGCGCGTGCCGGCGGCGACGTGATCGGGGTGGACTGGCGGGTTCCCCTGGACGCGGCGTGGGAGCGCGTGGGGACCGACCGTGGGATCCAGGGCAACCTGGACCCCGCGATCTGCCTGGCGCCCTGGGAGGTCGTTCGAGCCAAGGCGCTCCGGGTGCTCGGCCGGGCCGGGGGGCGGCCCGGCCACGTCTTCAACCTGGGCCACGGCGTGCTGCCCGAGACGCCTCCGGACACGCTCGCCCGCCTCGTGGACCTGGTCCACACGGCGACGGGCGAGCCCGGCGAGGACGCCGCGGCGGGAGCCCGCTAGTCTCGACGGGAACGCGAGGAGCTGAGGATGGGCGAGACGATCTACGCGCTGTACCCGGCGTTCAAGGCCGCGGAGGGGATCTCGGACCTCGACCCGGACCTGGCCGCCAAGGAGGTGGAGACCCTGTTCGAGGGGTGGAGGGGTTCGGTGACCGTCCGAGGGGCGTACTCGACCCTGGGCTTCAGGGCCGACGTCGACCTCATGCTCTGGCTGATCGGCCCCAGCGCCGACGCGGTGCAGGACGCGCTCGTCGCCTTCCGACGGACGGCCGCCGGCCGAGCCCTCGCGCTGACCTGGTCATTCCTGGGGGTGGTGAAGCCGGCGGAGTTCAGCCCCGACCACCAGCCCGCGTTCGTCCGAGGGGAGGCGCCGCGCCGCTACCTGAGCGTCTACCCGTTCGTGCGGACGCCGGAGTGGTACCTGCTCCCGCGGGAACAGCGCGCGGCCCTGCTCCGCGAGCACGGCGAGATCGGGCGCCGGTTCCCCGACGTGCTCGCCAACACCACGAGCGCGTTCGGGCTGAGCGACTGGGAGTGGATCCTCGCCTTCGAGGCCGACGAGCTGGACCGGATCGTGGACTGCATCCGGGCGCTCCGCGAGGCGGAGGCCCGTCGCTACACGAAGGAGGAGGTCCCCTTCGTCACGGGGATCCGCAAGGACGTCCGCTCGGTCCTCGCCGACCTGGTGTAGGGGCTCGCCCGCGGGCGACGCTCAGCCGACCGGGGAAGGGGAGGGGGTCGCCCACACGTCGGTGGGCCGGGTGAACCCCTTCGGGTACTTCGGGGCCTGGAGGTCGTCGACCTCCGGGTACGGGGTGACCAGTCGGAAGACGACGACGCGGTGGTTCTCTCGATCCGCGATGGCCCAGAGGTCGCTCCCCGCGTCCCTCGCGATGTGCTCCGGGAAGCTGAAGGCGCCGACGTCGCTCCCGGAGCGGCCGAACTCCGAGAGGAGCTCGCCCTCGGGGGAGAGCACGACGATGTGCCCGGTCCCCATGCCCTTCTGGTCGAAGCGGAACGTGTCGACCACGTACAGGTTGCCATCGGGCCCGAGCTCGATGCCGCGGGGCAGCTGCCAGAACCCGCGGATCTTCCCCTTCGCGTCGGGGCGCCCGGAGACCCACAGCCAGCGCCCGTCGGGCCCGAGGGCCACGACCCTGCGGTTCAGCGTGTCCGCCACGTAGAGGCGCCCGCTCTCCGGGTCCACCACGAAGGCGTCGGGGAAGTTGAACATCCCGATCTCCACGCCGCGCACGTTCCGGTGCTTGTACGTGAAGCCCCAGCGGGCCACCACGTGGCCGGTCTGGTCGAAGAAGTAGAGACCGTCGTTGCTGGAGACCACGATCCGGCCGCCGGCCACCTGGACGTCGTAGGGCGTGAACCCGTCCGCGCCGAACACGTCGAGGTCCTGGTCGTCGGCGGGGAAGTGGGCGACGTAGGAGCCCGTGGGCGAGTACACGAGCACCTTCCGCGCCGCGTAGTCGGCCACGTAGACGCGCCCGGTGGCCGGGTCCTGCACGATCCCGTACGGCGTGTAGAGCGCGCCGGGCCCCGGGATGTCGCCCACCGAGCGCAGGTACGTCCCGTCCGGCCGGAACACGTCGACGCGGGACTGCCCGGTGTTCGAGATCCAGAGGTTGCCGTCCCGATCGAACGCCACCCCGAGCGGCGAGCGGATCAGGTCCTCCGGCGCCGCTCCCCGTCCGGTGATCATCGTGACGACCTGGATGGGGTACCCCGCCGGCCCTTCCGCCCCCGGTCCCGCCGGCTGCGGCCGCAGGAGCCAGAGCAGCAGGATGAGGAGGGCGATCGCGGCGAGGCCGAGCACCACGAGCAGGATCCAGAGGAGCCGCCTGGTCGACCGCTCCTCCTCCCCGCCCTCCTCAGGG
>BEHO01000054.1 GCA_002898915.1 bacterium HR12 | reverse complement strand
CGTCGTCAGCCCCGCGAGGAGCTCCCGGGAGCGAGGGCCCATCACCGCGAGCGTGCAGTACCCGGAGCTCACGTCGGTGACGGCCACCCGACCCCGGAGGTTCCGCTCCAGCCAGTCGAGATCCCGGCGCTGCTCCGCGGCGGCGCCCACCACGAGGTACCGATCCTCGGCGAGGCGCGTCACGGTCACGTCGGCCTCGATCCCGCCCCGCTCGTTCAGCATCTGCGTGTACACGAGCCGTCCGACCGGCACCGCCACGTCCGCCGTGCACAGGCGCTGGAGGGCGGGCTCCGCATCGGGCCCCTGGACGAGGAACTGGGTGAAGGAGCTGTAGTCGAACAGCGCGACCCCCTCGCGCGCGGCCCGGTGCTCCTCGGCCGAGTACGGGAACCAGTTCTGGCGCCCGTACGAGTACGCGTACCGGGGCTCGACCCCCGGGGGCGCGTACCAGTTCGGGCGCTCCCACCCCGCGACCTCGCCGAAGCACGCCCCGGCCGCCGCCAGGCGATCGTGGACGGCCGAGCGGCGCAGGCCCCGAGTCGTCTCGAACTGCCGGAACGGCCAGTGCATGTCGTAGAGGAGCCCGAGCACCTCCGGCACGCGCTCGGCGAGGTACCGACGGGTGGCCTGGAAGGGGAACGTGCGGCGCACGTCCACGTCCCAGAGGTCCATCGGGGGGTGCCCGTCCACGATCCAGTCGGCGAGCGCCTTGCCCGCGCCGGGCCCGGTGAGGAAGCCGACCGAGTTGAAGCCGCACGCGACGTAGTAGCCGTCGATCCCCGGCACGTCGCCGAAGTGGAACTTGGCGTCGGGCGTGAAGCTCTCGGGCCCGTTGAAGAAGAGCTGGATCCCCGCGTCCTGGAGGATGGGGATGCGCTTGGCCACCTGCTCGATGAAGGGCGAGAGGTGCTCCCAGTTCTCGGGGAGCCGCACGAACTCGGCGTCCTTCGGGATCCCGTCGAGGCCCCAGGGGGTGCCGCCCGGCTCGAAGAAGCCGACCATGAGCTTGCTGCCGCCCTCGAGCTTCACGTAGCACCAGTCGTCGTAGCTCTTGAGGACGGGGAGCTCCTCCGGGAGACCCTCGATCGGCGCGGTGACTACGTAGAAGTGCTCCGTCGCCTGGAGCGGGAGGCTCACCCCCGACCGAGCTCCGAACTCCCGACCCCACATCCCGGTGCAGTTCACGACGACCTCGGCCTCGATGTCCCCTCGGGTCGTCGTCACCCCGCGGACGCGGCCGTCCTCGACGCGGACGCCCGTCACCTCCGTGTGCTCGAAGATCCGGGCGCCCCCCATCCGGGCGCCTTTCGCGAGCGAGAGGGTGGTGTCGGAGGGGTTCGCGACCCCGTCGTTCGGGAAGTACATGCCCCCGAGCACCTCGGAGACGTCCAGCAGAGGGAACCGCTCCCGCACCTCCTCCGGGGTGAGGAGCTCGACGGGGACCCCGATGCCCTTGGCCATCGAGGCCTGGCGCCGCACCTCCGCCCACCGGGGCTCGTTGCAGGCGATCGTGATCTGGCCGGTCTTGCGGAACCCCGTCGACAGGCCCGTCTCCGCCTCCAGCGACTCGAAGATCGGCAGCGAGTCGAGCACCAGCCGCGTGAGCGGGGCCGTGGCCCGGAGCTCGGTCACGAGTCCGGCCGCGTGCCAGGTCGTGCCGGAGGTGAGGGTCTTGCGTTCGAGCAGCACGACGTCGTCCCATCCTCGCTTGGTGAGACCGTAGGCCACGCTGCAGCCGACGATCCCCCCACCGACCACGACGACCCTGGCTCGTGCGGGCAACTGCTCGGACATCGGTCCTTCCCTCCTCAGTACCGCGGCGGGGTGATGACCCAGATCGCGACGGCGTCCGCGTCCGTCGGGTTGCGCCAAGCGTGGGGGCGGCGGCTCGCGTACGTGAGCGCGTCGCCCGGCCCGAGCTCGTACCAGACGTCCCCCACCTGGACGTCGAGACGGCCCTCCAGGACCACCACGCACTCCTCGTCCGCGTCGTGCGAGTACGGGGGACCGCTGTCCGAGCGCGGGAACAGGGTGGAGCGCAGCACGAGGAGCTTCCCGTCGAGCGAGGGCGAGAGCACCTCGTCCACGAACCGGTTCTCCCCGAAGGTCATGCGCACGCGGTCGGCGACCCGCACGAGCCCCTCGGTCTCGCCGTGGGGGGGCAGGAACAGCTCGCTCATCGTGATCCCGAGGGCCTCCGCGATCCTCGACAACGAGGCCACCGAGGGACTCACCTTCTCGTGCTCGACCTGGCTCAGGAACGCGCGCGAGAGTCCCGAGCGCTCCGCGAGCTCCCGCAGGCTGAGCGAGCGCGCGAGGCGCGCCTGGCGCAGGCGCTCGCCCAGCCCGTCGGCGCCGCCCCGCGACCCGCGGCGCCCACCGCCACCCCTCCCGGCACGGGCAGCCGGGAGGACCAGCCGCCTCATCGCTCCCCCCCTCGCGTCGGACTACTTTGCCGAACGATTGGCGACTATAGGTGTCATCACGGGGGCGGTCAAGCCCCAGGGATCGGCAACGTCCCCCGGGAGACCGGGATCGGCGGGCGCTCGTACGGGAACCACCACTCGGGCGACGGGGCCTGCGCGAAGTCGATGTGGACGTGCTTGGTCTGGGTGAAGGCCGCGATGCCCTCGGTGCCGAGCTCGCGTCCGAGGCCGCTCATCTTCCACCCGCCGAAGGGCGCGGCGTCGTTGTCCTTCAGCGGGTCGTTGATCCAGACCATCCCGGCCTGCAGCTCCGTGGCCGCCCGCATCGCCGCCTCCAGGCTCGAGGTGTAGACGCTGGCGCCCAGCCCGAGGTCGCTGGCGTTCGCGAGCTCGATCGCCTCGTCCAGGTCCCGCACGGGGGTCACCATCGCGAGCGGTCCGAAGACCTCGCGGTTCGGGGTCTGACGCCGCGGCTCGGTCAGCTCCACCACGGTCGGCTCGAAGAAGTAGCCCTTCGGCAGGTGCGCCGGGACCTCCCCGCCGGCGAGCACCCTCGCCCCCCGCTCGGTCAGCTCATCGAGGGTGCGGATGACCTGCTCCCGCGCGTCGCCCGAGATCAGCGCCCCCATGTCGACGTCGTCGAAGGGGTCGCCGACGCGGACGGCGTCCCGGAGCTTCAGCATCTCGGCCATGAAGGCGTCGTAGACGCGCTCCTCGACGAAGAACCGCTCGGCCGAGGTGCAGACCTGGCCCGCGTTC
The DNA here is from genome assembly GCA_002898915.1 of bacterium HR12. GTDB lineage: Bacteria > Actinomycetota > UBA4738 > UBA4738 > HRBIN12 > HRBIN12. Next base: position 4,066 of record BEHO01000054.1, on the reverse strand, counting down.
AGGAAGGCGGCGAAGACCGCCCCCCGGGCCGCCACGTCGAGCTTCGCATCCCCCAGGACGAGGAAGGGGTCCGATCCGCCCAGCTCGAGCAGGAGTTTCTTGATCCGCGGCGCCGCCGCAGCCATCACCCGCGAGCCGGTCTGCACCGAGCCGGTGAAGGCGATCATGTCGGTGTCCGGATGCTCGACGAGCCTGGCGGACCCCGGACCCGTGGCGGTGACCACGTTGAAGACCCCCGGCGGCAGGCAGGAGAAGATCTCGCCCAGCTTCAGGGTGGCGAGCGGCGTCTGCTCGGCGGGCTTCACGATGCAGGTGTTCCCGGCGGCGAGCGCCGCGGGGACCTGCCATGCGAGCAGCACGAGCGGGTAGTTGAACGGGAGGATGTGGACCACCACGCCGTAGGGCTCGTTCAGCACGACGTTCAACTGGTCGGGCTTCGTGGCGCCAACAACGCGGCCGCGCGAGGTCCGCGCCACCTCCGCGAGGTGGCGGATGGCGGTCACGCTCCAGGCGACCTCGTCGCGGTTCTCCTTCAGGGTCTTGCCGCCCTCGCGGGTGAGGAGCACGGCGAGGTCGTCCGCCGCCTCGTTCAGGCGGTCCGCGCACCGGTGCAGGAGCTCGGCCCGCTCCAACGCGTCCATGCGCCGCCAGGCCGGCTGCGCCTGCCGCGCGGCGTGGACCGCCCGGTCGACGTCCTCGGCGCTCGCGTCCGGGACGACGGCGATCACCTCCTCGGTGGCCGGGTCCTCGACGGCGATCGTCCCCCCACCCACGCTCTCCACGTACTCGCCCCCGATGAACAGTCGCTCCACCGCATCCTCCTCGTGCTGGGGTTCAGCATCCTCGACAAGTGGCGGACGATAGTGCACACCTCCCGCGCCGGTCAAGCCATGCGAGGCGCACGATGCGACCGAGCCCCAGCGGGCCCCGGGGAGCGCCGGACCCCCGGATGGCGTACAGTGGGGAGGTGAGCCCCTCCGGCGTCTACCGCACCGAGCAAGGCCGAACGCTGCGGATCCGGGTCGCGGAGGACGGCGCGCTCAGCGTGCAGATCCTCGAGGGGGACGCCTGGGTCGCGGCCTCGGTCCGCATGGTGGGGCTGCGGCTCGCGCCGACCACCCGGCGCTTGAGCGCCGCCGAGATCGCCGCCCTACCCGCCTGAGGGAGCACGCCCCGGCCCCCCATCGGCCGCCGCGCGAGCGGCGAGGCATCTGCCCGTCGGATATGCGTTGATAGAGGTATGCGGGACGAGCTCGCTCGCCGCATCGCGGTCGCCCGTGGTGACGAGCCCGCGGATCTCGTGCTCTCGGGTGGCCGGGTCCTGTCCGTCTTCACCGGCGAGCTCCTCGAGGTGGACGTCGCGGTGTGCGGCGAGCACGTCGCCGGCCTCGGACGGGGCTACGGCGGACGCGAGGTCGTCGACGTCTCGGGCCTGATCCTCCTCCCCGGGTTCCTCGACGCCCACCTGCACCTCGAGTCGACCAAGCTGATGGTGGACGAGTTCGCCCGCGCGGCGCTCCCGTGGGGAACGACCGCGGTGGTCCTCGACCCCCACGAGATCGCGAACGTGTTCGGCCTGGGCGGCGTACGCGCGCTCCTCGGGGCCGCGGCACAGGTGCCGCTCGACGTCTACGTGATGGTCCCCTCCTGCGTGCCGGCGAGCCCGTTCGAGTCGAGCGGCGCCACGGTCACGGCCGAGGAGATCGCGGCGTTCCTCGACGAGGAGCCGAACGCCATCGGCCTCGCGGAGATGATGGACTTCCCGGGCCTCGTCGCGGGCGACGAGGCCGCGATCGCGAAGGTCCTCGCGGCGGGCGGACGGCACGTGGACGGGCACGCGCCGGGGCTGTCCGGTCGGGCGCTGAACGCGTACCTCGCCGCGGGCGCGCGGAGCGACCACGAATGCACCACCTACGAGGAGGCCCTGGAGAAGCGCCGGCTCGGGATGTGGATCATGATCCGGGAGGGTTCGGCAGCGCGGAACCTGGAGGCCCTGCTGCCGCTGGTCCTGGAGCACGGCCCGGCGAACTGCCTGCTCTGTGCGGACGACCGCGAGCCCGATCACCTGCTCGAGGAGGGCCACATCAACGACGCCGTCCGCAAGGCCGTCGCGCTCGGGTGCCCGCCCGCCGACGCGGTCCTCATGGGCACCCTGAACGCGGCGCGTTACCACGGGCTCCACGACCACGGCGCGGTGGCGCCCGGCTACCTCGCGAACGTGGTGGCGGTGCCGGACCTCGTCTCGTTCCGGCCATCGAAGGTGTGGTGGCACGGCCGCCTCGTCGCGGAGGACGGCCGCCCCACGGACATCCCGAAGGTCGCGGCGCCCACGTGGATGCGCGACAGCGTGCACGTGCGCGAGCTCTCGGCCGCCGACTTCCGGGTGACCGCGAGCGGACCGATCCGCGTGATCGGCGTCGAGCCGGACCAGATCGTCACCAGGGCGCTCGTCGAGGAGCCCACCCGGCGCGCGGGCGAGGCGATCGCGGACCCCGAGCGTGACCTGGCGAAGGTCGCGGTGATCGAGCGACACCGGGGGACAGGGCGGATCGGGATCGGGTTCGTCCGCGGGTTCGGCCTGCGTCGGGGGGCGCTCGCCTCCACCCACGCCCACGACGCGCACAACGTCGTGGTGGTGGGCGTGGACGACGCCGACATGGCGGCGGCCGTGAACCGGCTCCGCGAGCTGGGCGGCGGTCAGGTCGCCGTGGCGGACGGCTCGGTGCTCGCGGAGGTCCCCTGCCCGATCGGCGGCCTCCTGTCCGACCTGCCCGTCGAGGAGGTCGCGGCTCGGGTCCGCCGGGCGACGGGGGCGGCGAGGGCCCTCGGCACCACCCTGCCCTCGCCGTTCATGACGATGTCGTTCCTGGCGCTCTCGGTGATCCCCGAGCTGAAGCTCACGGACCGGGGGTTGGTCGACGTCCGCCGGTTCGAGCTCGTCCCCCTCGAGGCCTGAGGCCGCCCGGCGCGGCCGCCGGGCCGGGCGTCATCCCCTCCCAGGTACCGGACGGCCCAGCAACCTCGCGGCTGCTGGGCCACCGGTCTTGCGGCCGCCGGGCGCGAGGCCCGGGCGGCACGTCTCAGCTCTCGCTCGAGCCGGCGAGCTCGACGGGGGGCGTCTCCGGCGGCGTGGGCGCCTCGAAGACGATCTCCTCGTCCACGGCGTCGACGATGATCGTCTGGCCCGGCCGGAACTCCTTCTGGAGGATCTTCTCGGCGAGCGGGTCCTCCACGAGGCGCTGGATCGTCCGGCGCAGCGGCCGAGCGCCCAGGGCCTGGTCGTACCCCTTCTGCGCGAGGAGCGTCTTGGCCGCGTCGGTCAGCTCGATGTCGATGTCCTTGGCCTTCAGCTGCTCGCGCACCCGCTTCATCATCAGGTCGACGATCTTCTTCACGTCCTCCTCGGTGAGCGAGTGGAAGACGATGACCTCGTCGATCCGGTTCAGGAACTCGGGCCGGAAGGAGCGCTTCAGCTCCTCCATGACCCGCTCCTTCATCTTCTCGTAGGTGACCTTCTCATCGGGCCGCGCGGCGAACCCGATCGAGGTGCCCTTCTGGATGTCACGGGTCCCCAGGTTCGACGTCATGATGATGATCGTGTTCTTGAAGTCCACCGTGTGCCCCTGCGCGTCCGTGAGGCGACCGTCCTCCAGGATCTGCAGGAGCGTGTTGAACACGTCCGGGTGGGCCTTCTCGATCTCGTCGAACAGGATCACGCTGAACGGCTTGCGCCGCACGGCCTCCGTCAGCTGGCCGCCCTCCTCGTACCCGACGTAGCCGGGGGGCGAGCCGATCAGACGGCTGACCGTGTGCTTCTCCATGTACTCGGACATGTCGAGCTGGATCAGCGCGTCCTCGTCGCCGAACAGGAACTCCGCGAGGGCCTTCGACAGCTCGGTCTTGCCCACGCCCGAGGGCCCGAGGAAGATGAACGAGCCGGCCGGGCGCTTCGGGTCCTTCAGACCGGAGCGCGTGCGCCGGATGGCGCGCGAGACCGCGGAGATCGCGTCGTCCTGGCTGATGATCCGCTTGTGGAGCTCCTCCTCCATCCGAAGGAGCTTCTCCG
>BEHO01000053.1 GCA_002898915.1 bacterium HR12 | reverse complement strand
CCGGACACGTACCTCGACGGGATGGCGAGGGCGCGGTGCGGTGCTCGGCCTGCCACTCCGAGGTCATCCCGTTCCACATGGTCGAGGGGTACACGATGGTCTTCGACGAGGCCAAGGAGATCGGGGTGACGGTGTCACCCGCGCGGGCGGAGGAGCTCGCGCGGAACGCGCGGGAGTGGGTCGTCCTGCGGGAGCACGCGCGACAGCACCCCATCGTCGCCCTCGGCAGGGCGGACCTCGTCGGGGTGATGACCCGGGTGCGGGTCTCGGCGGGGAACCTGGGGTCGATCCCCGCGATCGACCTGCCCTCGTCCCACGACTGCGGGGACTTCGGGGCGTTCCTGGTCAGGGCGGAGCACGGGTTCGCCGTCGCCGAGGAGCAGCTGGAGATGCGGACCGACGTCATACGGACATCGACTCGGTCCGGGAGGGCTCGATCCTCATCGTCCCGGTCAAGGTGGACGGCGCGGGGATCTACGCGGGCGACGTCCACGCGATGATCGGCGACGGCGAGGTCGCGGTGCACACCACCGACGTCTCCGCCCGGGTGGTCGTGCGGATCGAGGTCATCAAGGGGCTGGCGCTCGCGGCCCCATCCTCCTGCCGCCCGTCGAGGACCTGCCCTTCCTCGCCAGGCCGTTCACGAGGGCCGAGGTGGACCGGGCGATGGCCCTCGCGATGGAGCACGGGACCAAGCTCGAGGGGCCGGTGCTGCCGATCCAGGTGCTCGGGTCGGGGCCGTTCATCAACGCCGCGGTCGACAACGGCGTGGAACGGGCCGCGAAGCTCCTCGGGATGAGCGTGGACGAGGTGAAGAACCGGACCACGATCTCCGGCGCGGTGGAGATCGGCCGTCCCCCCGGGTTCGTCCAGATCAACCTGCTCGTGCCGCACGACCGGCTGGAGCGCCTCGGCATCCTGCACCTGGTCGAGGCCGCGTACGGCGAGCCCCAGGGTTGGTGATCCACCTCCACGTCACGCTGAAGGGGTCCTTGGCGGAGCGCCTGCCGGACGGGGCCGGCCCGACATCGGCCCCCGCGCTCGCGGCTCAGATGTCGAAGTACAGGTAGAACTCGTACGGGTGGGGGCGCAGGCGGACCTGGTCGAGCTCGTGGCGCCGCTTGTACTCGAGCCAGGTGTCGATCACGTCCTGGGTGAACACCCCGCCCTCGAGCAGCCACTGGTGGTCGGCCTCGAGCGCGTCGAGGACCTCCTCGAGGGAGCCGGTCACATGCTTGACCTGCGCCTTCTCCTCGGGCGGCAGGTCGTACAGGTCCTTGTCGATCGGCTCCGGGGGCTCGATCTTGTTCTTGATCCCGTCCAGGCCGGCCATCAGCATCGCCGCGAAGGCCAGGTACGGGTTGCACGACGGGTCCGGCGTGCGGAACTCGAGGCGCTTGGCGGCCGGCGTCTTGTAGTAGAGCGGGATCCGCACGCACGCCGAGCGGTTCCGCTGCGAGTAGACGAGGTTGATGGGGGCCTCGTACCCGGGGACCAGCCGTCGGAAGGAGTTCGTCGTCGGGTTGGTGAAGGCGAGCAGCGCCGGCGCGTGCGCGAGGAGCCCGCCGATGTACCAGCGCGCGGTGTCGCTGATCCCCGCGTACCCCACCTCGTCCCAGAACAGGTTCTCGCCGTCGCGCCACAGGCTCTGGTGGGTGTGCATCCCCGAGCCGTTGTCCATGAAGATCGGCTTGGGCATGAAGGTGACGGTCTTGCCCGCCCGCCAGGCCGTGTTCTTGACGACGTACTTGTACTTCATCACGTTGTCGGCGGTCGCGAGCAGCGTGCCGTAGCGGATGTCGATCTCGGCCTGGCCGGCGGTGCCGACCTCGTGGTGGTGCACCTCGACCTCGATGCCGACCCGCTGCAGGTTCCGGACCATCTCGCTCCGGAGGTCCTGGTAGTGGTCCATCGGCGGGATCGGGAAGTACCCCTCCTTGTACCGGGGCTTGTAGCCGCGGTTCGGCTCGCCGGTGGGCTCGCGCTCGCGGCCCGCCGTCCACACCCCCTCCACGGCGTCGATGTGGTAGTAGCCCTCGTGCTGGTTCTGGTCGAACCGGACGCCGTCGAAGATGTAGAACTCGCACTCCGGGCCCCAGTACGAGGTGTCGGCGATCCCCGTCTGCCGCAGGTACAGCTCGGCCTTGCGGGCGATGTAGCGCGGGTCGCGTGAGTACATCTCGCCGGTGATCGGGTCCTTCACGAAGCAGTGGAGGACGAGCGTGCGGTGCTCGGTGAAGGGGTCCAGGAACGCGGTGCTCGCGTCGGGCACGAGGAGCATGTCCGATTCCTGGATCTCCTGGAACCCGCGGATCGAGGACCCGTCGAACCCCAGCCCATCCTCGAAGCTCGCCTCGGTGAGCTCGGCGACGGGGATCGAGAAGTGCTGCATGAGCCCCGGCAGGTCCGAGAACCGGAGGTCGACGATCTCGACCCCCTCGGCCTTGGCCATCGCGAGGACGTCCCTGGGCGTGCTCACGTCGCGTCTCCCCCTTCCGTCGTTCCGATGGGCAGGAGGGTAGGCGCGCTCGATCGCCGATGGGTTTCCGGCGCGTAAATTCCGCGTTACGTGCGCGCGAAGGAGGCGATGATCGCCTCCGCGTCCGGGCGGTAGCGCTCGAACTCGTCGGTCCCCGTGTACGTGATGACGAAGGCCGTGCGCCCGTCCAGCACGGCGACCTGGAGCAGATGCATCTCGGTCTCGGTCTCCGGGAAACGCGCCCGGTACTCGATGGAGGCCGCGGGCATCCCGCCCACGGTGAGCTCGTCCCGGGCGATCGGCTCGACGTCCCGCAGCTGGGGCTCGAGCTGCGCCCACGCCAGGTCCATGTACTCCGTGGCCGTGAGGTCCATGGGCAGCTGCTCGATGACGACGTTCACGTTCTCCGCGAACGCGTCGAGCGCGCCCCCCGGGGGATACAGCGCGACCACCGCGCCGGCCGGGGGATCGGCGAGCTCCCACCCGTCGGGTCGGTCGAAGGCGAAGCGGTGCTCCGCGTTCTCGTAGCGCTCGGCGGTCGCGGGAGCGCTCGGCGAGCCCCCGCCCCCCGTCGCCCCCGTCGCCGTGGGGGGTGTCTCCGCCCCGCCGCCGCACGCCACCAGGGCGAGCGCGAGGGCGAGGGCGCCGATCGCCGACGTCCGTCCCCGCATCGTTCCTCCTTCCCGCCCGGGGAGCGGACGCGTCCGCGGCCGCCCCGGCGGCCTACCAGCTACGTCGGTCGATCTCGGCGCGGACCTGAGGGGCGGCGGTCACGGCTCGCGCTCGGCGCTGGCGCGGTACCCGACGCCGCGGACGGTCTGGATCAGGTGCTCGTGCTCGGGGCCGAGCTTGGCGCGGAGGCGCCGGATGTGGACGTCCACCGTCCGGGTCCCCCCGTAGAAGTCGAAGCCCCACACCTCCCGCAGGAGCGTCGGACGGGTGAAGACGCGCCCGGCCCGCTCGACGAGGAAGCGCAGGAGCTGGAACTCCTTGTAGGTGAGGTCGAGGGGGCGCCCGGCGACCGTGGCCGTGTAGGCGTCGGGGTCGATGACGAGCGGACCCAGCCGCACGATCCCGTCCCCGGGCCGGCTGAGGCGGCGACGCAGCATGGCGAGGCGCACCCGGATCTCGGCCTCGGGCGCGCCGGGGTACAGGAACTCGTCGGCCAGGGCATCCCAGGGGAGGCGCTCCAGGTCCCGGCGCTCGACGACCACGACGACGGGGACGTCCGGGTCGCGATCGCGCAGGGCGCGCAGGACGGCGTGGGCCTGCCCCGGGTTCTCGGCCGCGTCGAGGAGGAGGAGCTCGGGCCGGAGGGCGAGCACGTCCTGGACCGCCGCGACCGAGAGCTCCTCGACCTTGAGGTCGAGGAGGAGACCGGGGAGGGCGGGGAGCACCTCCTCCGGCCGCCGGTCCGAGAGCAGGACGTGGAGGCCCATGGGCCCAGGCTACCCCCTCGGCACGTCCGACGGTAGCCTTGACCTCGATGGAGGGGGACGCGCGATGACGGTGCGCGTGCGGCTGTTCGCCGCCCTGCGGGAGATCGCGGGCGCCGGGGTGGTCGAGGCCGAGGGACGGACGGCCGGGGAGGTGGCCGACGCGCTCGGGCTCCGGTTCGGCGAGCGGTTCGCGGCCATCGCGGCGGCGGGGTCGCTCGTCCTGAACGGGGAGCGCGCGGGGCGCGACACGCCGGTCGCCGACGGTGACGAGCTCGCGCTGCTCCCCCCGGTGAGCGGCGGGGCGCTCAGAGCGTCGGCTTGAAGACCATGAGGGCCAGGATGACGAGGGTGAGCCCCGCCACCAGGAGCCCGAGGCGACGGGCCCTCGTCCCGGCCTCGACGTAGTCGGCCTCGACGGCCTCGCCCGCGGCCAGGCGCTCGGCGAGGGCGGTCTGGCGGCGATGGGCCGGCGCGTAGGCCACGATGGCGAGGAGCGTGAGCAGCGCGTAGAGGCCGAGGGAGAGCGCCAGCCAGAGCTGCTGGAACCGACGCACGTCCGTGAGGAACACGAGGACGAGGCCGGTGAGGAGCTGGAGGACGTAGGCGGGCGTCGTCAGCCGGCGGTCGATCCAGGAGATGGTCCGGAGGACGAAGGGGCGGGCCTGGCCGCCGACCGCGTCCCCCCGCGAGATCCAGAGGCCGTAGGACAGGGAGAACCCGAGCGCGACCACGGCGCCGAGGACGTGCAGGAAGCGCACGAACGTGATCCAGTCCCCGCGGCTCACGGTCCCCGAGGCTACCGCAGCGGCGGTCCGGCGCCCCGTGGCATACTCGGGGGGCCCCATGCGCTTCCGCGACGTCCTCCTCATCGTCAACCCGGTCGCCCGCACCGTGGCCCGACCCACCCTGGCGGTGATCGAGAAGGCGCTCTCGGCCGACTTCCGCCTGGAGGTCGTGGAGACGAAGCAGCGCGGTCACGCGAGCGAGCTCGCCCAGCAGGCCGTGGACGACGGCGTCGACCTCGTCCTCGTCTTCTCGGGCGACGGCACGATCAACGAGGTCGTGAACGCCCTCGCGGGGACCGAGACCGCCCTCGGCCCGCTCCCCGGCGGGGCGACGAACATCCTCGTCCGCGCCCTCGGGCTCCCCCTGGATCCGGTGGAGGCCACAGGGGTGCTCATCGGCAAGGCCCTGGACGACGAGGCGTTCCAGCTGCACCTGGGGCGGGCGGACGACCGCTACTTCGCGGTGAACTGCGGGGCGGGGGTCGACGCCGCGGCGATGCGGCGGCTGGACGAGCGCTTCCCGAGGACGAAGGCGTCGTTCGACCGGGCGGCCTTCCGGGCGGTGGCGCGGGAGCTGCTGATCGGCTACGCGGGCCGGCGCCCGGATCTCCTGATCCAGGTGGACGACGGGGAGCCGGTGCCCTCGCTCTCGGTCATGGTGGGCCGGACCGACCCGTACACGTACTACAAGGGTCGCGGCATCCGGATGACCCCGGAGGCCTCGCTCCAGGCGGGTCTCGACGTGCTGTCCGTCCGCAAGCTCCCGCGCCGGAGCGTCCCGCGGATCGTCTGGCAGGTCTTCGGCTCCGCCCGTCACGTGCACGGGCGCGACATCGACTACTGGCACGACGCGGGTCGCGTGCTCGTCCGCTCGGACAGCCCGTTCCCCGTGCAGGTGGACGGCGACGTGCTCAGCGAGCGCACCCGGCTCGAGATCACGCTCGCGCGCGACGCGCTCTGGGTCGTCGCCTAGCCTTCCCGCTCCGCCGCACCCTCCTGGAGGGACCCCGTCTCCCCCCGAGCCTCGCGGTCGTGGATCCCGCACTCCCACTTGGCGAGGCCCGCCCAGCGGCCGGCGCGCTCGGGCTCGCCGGGGAAGCGCATCCGGGTGCAGGGCGCGCAGCCGATCGAGGCGTACCCGAGGTCGTACAGGGGGTTGTGGGGCAGGCCGTGCTCCCGCAGGTAGGCCCACGTGTCCCGACGGGTCCAGGTGGCGACGGGGTTGATCTTCAGGATGGGACGTCCCGGTTCGAGCTCGTACCGATCGAGGATCGGGGCGTTCGCCCGCGTCGGCGCGGAGTCGCGCCGGAAGGCCGTGATCCAGGCGTCGAGCTTCCGCAGGGCCTCGAGCATGGGCTGGACCTTGTTGAGCTCGCAGCACAGGTCGGGGTCCCGCTCGTAGAGGCGCGGGCCGAAGCGCTCGGCCTGCTGCTCCACCGTGTAGCGGCCGACGAGCTCCGTGACCGTCAGGCCGAGGCGCTCGGCCAGCTGCTCCTTGAAGGCTAGGGTCTCGGCGAAGTGGTAGCCGGTGTTCAGGAACAGGACCTGGATGTCTGGGCGGATGCGCGAGGCCATGTGCATCACGCACGTCCCCTCGGCCTGGAAGGCCGAGGCGATCGCGATGCGCTCGATGCCGGACTCCAGGAGCGCCCAGCGGAGGATCTCCTCGGCCGAGGCGGTCTCGAACCGCTCGTTGAGCTCCGCGAGCTCCTCGTCGCTGATGAGGGTGTGCATCCTCGTCCCCTGACCTCGCCCGACCCGGCCAGCATAGCCCGAGCGGCACGGGGTCGGGCTCGGCCCCGCGCCGGTATCCTGAGGCCGGGCGCGTGGCGCCGCCCCGCGCTCGCACCCACGGCCGCACCGACGGCCACGGCGACGGAAGGACCGACCCATGATCGAACAGGACCCCATCGCGCCCCACGGGGGGACGCTCGTGAACCTGCTCGTCGAGGGCGCCGAGGCCGAGGCGCTCGCGCGGCGGGCCCGCAACCTGCCGAAGGTCGTCGTGAGCCCGCGCGAGCTCTCCGACCTCGAGCTGCTCACCGTGGGGGCGCTCTCGCCGCTCACCGGCTTCCAGGGCGAGCGGGACTACCGGTCGGTGCTCGAGACGATGCACCTCGAGAACGGCCTCGTCTGGTCGATCCCGGTCACGCTCTCCCTCGACGAGGAGGCCGTCAAGCGGATCGGCGGCGCGGAGGCCGTGGCGCTCGTCGCCGCGGAGGGGGGCGAGCCCCTCGCCGTCGTCGAGGTGGAGGAGATCTTCCGCCGCGACCGGGAGCGGGAGGCGCTCGGGGTCTTCGGGACCACCGACCTCGCCCACCCCGGGGTGAAGGCGCTCGCCGAGGCCGGCGACTTCTGCCTCGCGGGGCCGGTCCGCGCCCTCCGCCTCCCGGAGCACCGAGACTTCCTGGAGTACCGGCTCACCCCGGCCCAGACCCGCGCCGCCTTCCGCGAGCGCGGCTGGCGTACCGTCGTGGGGTTCCAGACCCGCAACCCGATCCACCGGGCCCACGAGTACATCCAGAAGTGCGCGCTCGAGATCGTGGACGGCCTCCTGG
>BEHO01000052.1 GCA_002898915.1 bacterium HR12 | reverse complement strand
CCTCGGCGAGCTTCGTCGCGGTGACGTCGAGCAGGAACCCCTGGGAGTAGAGGGGGCGCCCGTGCTCGTCGCGGACGACGACCGCCTCGTCGCGGACCCACACGACCCGCCCGTCCTTGGCGATCATCCGGTACTCCATGCGGAAGGGCTCGCCGGTCTCGTTGTGCCGGGCGTTCGCCGCGAGGACCGCCTCTCGGTCCTCGGGGTGCAGGATCTTGGGGAAGAGGTCGGGGTCAGCGATCCACTCCTCGGGCGTGTAGCCGAGGATCGGGGTGACCGTCGGGCTCATGTAGAGGGTCGAGGCCGACTCGTCCAGGCCGTCCAGGTAGACGGCGGCCGGGAGCGGCTCGACGATGGTGCGGAAACGTCGCGCGGCCTCCTGGATCGCGCGCAGGGACGCGTCCGTCCTGATGGCGGCCCCGACGAGGGCGGCCGCGGCCCGCAGGGCGTCGAGCTCGCTCTCGTCCCACACGCGCTCTCGCTCGCGATCGTCGAACCCGATGAATCCCCACCACGCGTCGCCGACGAAGATGGGGACCGCGAGCACCGAGCGCGCGCCCTCGCTGTCCATGTCGAGCGCCTCGATCCCCTCCGCTTCGGAGCGTCGGACCTGGACGGGACGCCCGGCCGACATGGCTCGCTCCCAGTGCTCGAAGCCCACCGCGTACGGGTAGTCCTGGTTCTCGGGGTCGTCGGTCGTCGGAGGGACGCCGGGCGCGGTCCACTCGTGGGTGATCGACATCGTGCGGCGACCCTCGGGATCCGTTCCGTTCCGGTACAGGTAGACGCGGCTCACCCCCGTCGCCGCCCCGAGGCGGGCGAGCGCGTCGTCCAGGCCCCGCTCGAGACCGTCGGGGGCCGCCAGGCGTTCGGCGGCGTAGGCCGTCGCCTCGAGGATCGCCCCCTTCCGACGGAGCTCATCGGCCTGGCTCGCGAGCACGCGCGAGCGGCTGGGGATGAGCACGAGCGATCCGACGCAGCCGACCAGCATCGCGCCGAGGGCAACCGCGAGCGGCCCCGTCGGCTCATGCCGCGACGCGATGTCGACGGTCGCGCCCAGCGCACCAGCGGACGCGAGCAGCACGAGGACGTGCGCGAGCCCGCCGAGCGGACCGGCGGTTCGGCGATCGCTCACGCAAGAGGTATCGTGCCGCCGACGCTGGGCCTGAAGCCCGTGCGAGAGGGGGGACTCGAACCCCCACGGCCTTCCGGCCACCGGATCCTAAGTCCGGCGCGTCTCCCGGTTCCGCCACTCTCGCGCCCGGGCAGCCTACCGCGGCTACCAGTAGCGAGCGGTCGACATCGCCCCGATGGCGAGCAGGAGCAGGACGAGGTCGAGCTTGCCGTACTTCTCGAGCGCCGCCTGGAGGCGGGCCATCTCGGTCTGCTGCGCAGGGGTCGGAGGTCCGCCCGCGGCCGCGATCGCGTCAGCCAGGTCGACCAGGCGCTCGACGTTCTTCCCGACCCCGTAGGCGCCGACGAAGAACGTGGTCGTCGCCAGGACGGCCCCGATGGTGATCGCCAGGCCGAAGCTCGAGCCGACCCAGTCGCCGAGACCGCCGTGGTCGCGCAGGTTCAGGAACCAGAGGACCCATCCCGCGGTGACGGCGGTCATGCCGAGCCAGGTGATGATCTTCGCCGCCCGGCGCTTCTTCACGACGACGCTGAGGAGCGGACCCGCGCTCGGACCGACCTCCGCCGCCGAGGGCCCGATGAACGCCACGAAGAGGAACGCGGACCCGACCCAGAGAGCCCCCGAGACGATGTGCAGGAAGCGCAGCACGATCCAGAGCGGTTCTGCGGCGAGCAAGCCCGTCCCTCCCTTCCGACCGGCGGGCAACCGATGGGCGGAGCATACCGGGTCTCGGCGCAGCGGCGCGAGCTTCTCCGGACCCGCGACCGGCTTCGGCTTCCCCGCAGACCCGCGGTTGGCTTCTACGGTGGCATGGGAGAAGGGGCTCAGTCGGGCCGCGAAGGCTCCGAAACGGACCGTGTGAGCGACGTCACCTCCGCTCCCGCGGGTCGGCCGCGCGAGGCCCGCATCGCAGGCGGCCTCGCGCGCGCCGCCCTCCTCCGGCTGGAGCGGATCCTGGCGGGTCTCTCGCCGGGCTTCGTCGTGGTCTTCGGCCTGCTCCTCCTCGCCCTCATCGGCCTGGTCGACGCGGTGACGGGGCCGTTCGAGGTGGCCGTCTTCTACCTGGTGCCGGTGGGTCTCGTGACGTACTGCCGCGGCCGCTGGCTGGGGGTGGCGATGGCGGGGGTCGCCGCGATCGCCTGGGGTGTCGTGGAGGTGGCGACGGGCGTCACCACCGTGGAGAGCCGGGTCACGTACGTGAACGCGCTCACCCGCTTCTACGTGTTCGAGGCCGTGAGCCTGCTCGTCGCCCCGATGCGGGACGTGGTGCTCTGGGAGCGGGAGCTCGCCGAGCGCGAGGCGGCGGCGGCCGAGCAGCTGCGCGCCCTGGCCGAGCTCCGGGACGCGCTCGAGCACCAGGCCATCACCCAGGGGCACGACGTGCGGGCCTTGGCCGAGATGCGGAGGACGCTCCAGGACCTGCACGCGCCCACGGCGTAGGCACCGACCCCGCCTTCCGGGCGGATGGCATGATGGGAGGGTGCGACGCGTGCTGGCGGCCGCCCTCCTCTGGACCCTCGTCGCCTGCTCGGGCGGGGCCGTGGCCCGCCCTCCGGGAGCCCCTTCGGGCTCCCCCGCGCCGGCCCGGCAGGCGCAGGACCGCTCGGAACCCCGCCATCGCGCGATCGCGGCGATCCGCGAGGGGAGCGGCTGGTTCGTCGCGATCCCCCGGATGCGCTACGTGCCGATGTGGGACCGACCGGATCCGGATCCGGCCGACTACGTCTTCGACGCGCGCAGTCCGAACGGGGGCCGCGCTCCGATGCTCGTCGCCGATGCCCGCGTGAGGGACGGTGTCACCTGGCTCGAGCTCTACCTGCCGATCCGACCGAACGGGGTCACGGGCTGGGTGCGGGAGCAGGACGTGCGGCTGCGGCCGCGGCACGAACGGATCGAGGTGGATCTCTCGCGTCGGATCCTCGTGCGGTACGTGGACGGCGTGCCCACGGACCGGTTCCGCGTGGGCGTCGGAGCGCCCGCGTACCCCACGGGGACCGGGACCTTCTACGTCTGGGTGAAGGTGGCGTACGACCCGCCCCATCCGGCCTACGGTGTCTACGCGCTCGGGCTCTCCGGGTTCTCGCCGGTGCTCTCGGACTGGCCGGGCGAGGGGAGGATGGCGATCCACGGCACGCCGAACGCCGCGGACCGTGGCCGGGCGGTCAGCCATGGCTGCGTCCGCGTCTGGAACCCCGACATGGAGCGCCTCGTCGATGTCCCCCTCGGCACGCCGGTGATCATCCGGCCCTAGGGGGCGGCCGGTGGGCGGGGGCGCCGGCGGATAGACTCGGGCGGGCCCGCCCGACGGGCCGGGGAAGGAGCGGAGCGATGAGCGAGCCGACCACCGCTCGGGAGCACATCGAGCTCGTCGAGCGCTACAGCGCCCACAACTACCACCCCCTGCCGGTCGTGATCGCGAGCGGGGAGGGGGTGTGGGTCACCGACGTCGAGGGCCGACGCTACCTCGACATGCTCGCGGCCTACTCGGCCCTGAACTTCGGGCACCAGCACCCGGACCTCGTCAAGGTCGCCCGGGACCAGCTCGACCGCCTCACGCTGACCAGTCGAGCGTTCCACAACGACCAGATCGGGCCCTTCCTGCGCGATCTCTGCGAGCTCACCGGCAAGGACCGGGCGCTCCCGATGAACACCGGCGCCGAGGCCGTGGAGACGGCGATCAAGGCCGCCCGCAAGTGGGGGTACCGGGTCAAGGGGGTCCCGGACGGGCGGGCGAAGATCGTCGTGGCGAGCGGGAACTTCCACGGACGGACCACCACCATCATCTCGTTCAGCGACGACCCGGTCTCGCGCGCGGACTTCGGCCCCTACACGCCGGGGTTCGTCACCGTCCCGTACGGGGACGCCGACGCGCTCGCCGAGGCCCTCGCCGACCCCGAGGTCGTCGCGTACCTGGTGGAGCCGATCCAGGGCGAGGCCGGGGTGGTCGTCCCGCCCGAGGGGTACCTGCGGCGGGTCCGCGAGCTCTGCACCGAGCACCGCGTGCTGTTCGTGGCGGACGAGATCCAGTCGGGGCTCGGCCGCGCCGGCGCGACCTTCGCCTGCGACCTCGAGGGCGTGGTGCCGGACGTGTACGTGCTCGGCAAGGCGCTCGGCGGCGGGATCGTGCCGATCTCCGCCGTGGTGGCCGACGACGAGGTGCTGGGCCTGTTCCGACCCGGCGAGCACGGGAGCACGTTCGGGGGCAACCCCCTCGCCTGCGCGATCGGGCGGAAGGTGATCGAGCTGCTCCGGACCGGCGAGTACCAGCGACGCTCGGCCGAGCTGGGCGCCTGGCTCCTCGAGCGCCTCCGCGCCGCGGATCTCCCCACCGTGGAGCAGGTCCGGGGCCGCGGTCTGTGGGTCGGCATCGAGCTCCGACCCGAGGCCGGCACGGCGCGAGCGGCGTGCGAGCGCCTCCTCGAGGCCGGGATCCTCGCCAAGGACACGCACGAGACGACCATCCGCCTCGCGCCCCCGCTCGTGATCACGCGGGACGAGCTGGAGTGGGCGCTCGAGCGGATCCTCCCGATCCTGGCGAGCGCCGGCGCCTGACCGGCCCTCAGGGCCGGTCGACGTCGGGCGCGGCCTGCCCGACCCGGCGCGCGATCGCCCGGGCCGCGAGGTCGCCGCTCGCGGCGGCCTGGACCAGGCCCCGGGAGGCCCCGACCCCGTCGCCGGCGCCGAACAGCCCGGGGATCGGCGTCTCCATCTCCGGGGAGAGGCGCAGCTGCGCCGAGTAGAACTTCACCTCCACGCCGTACAGGAGCGTGTCCCGCGCGTACAGGCCGGGGGCGAGGGCGTCCATCGCCTCGAGCATCTCGAGGACGTCGGTGAGGTACCGGTAGGGGAGCACGAAGGCCAGGTCCCCCGCGGTGGCGGCGGACAGGGTCGGCCGCACCGAGCCCTCCGCGATCCGCTCCGGCGTCGAGCGCCGGCCGAGGCGGAGGTCGCCGAGGCGCTGGACGATGACGGTCCCACCGATCAGGTTCGCGAGGTGGGCGACGGACCGTCCGTAGGCGATCGGCTCCCGGAAGGGCTCCGTGAACCGCGTGGTGACGAGGATCGCGAAGTTCGTGTTCGGCGTGCGGCGGTCCGCGTAGGAGTGGCCGTTCACCGTGACGACGTCCTCGTAGGTCTCGAGCGTGACCTCGCCGTAGGGGCAGACGCAGAACGTGCGCACCCGGTCGCCGAAGGTCCGCGACCGGGTGAGCAGCTTGAACTCGTACAGCGGCCCCGTGAGGGGCTCCATCGTCTCCGCGGCGCACTCCACCCGGACGCCGATGTCCACGACGTTCCGCGAGGCCGGCAGCCCCAGGCGGCGGGCCTCGGCGTCGAGCCAGTCGGCGCCGGCGCGCCCCGGGGCCAGGATCACGAAGGGGGCTCGCACCAGCTCCCCGTCGGCGGCGACGCCGATCAGGCGGCCGTCGGCGACCTCCACGCGCTCCGCGCCGCAGCCGGTACGGATCTCCACGCGGTCCGGGGGCAGCTGCTCGCGGAGGCGCTGGACGAGCTCGGGCAGCCGGTCCGTGCCGACGTGGCGGATCCGGGCCGGCCGGAGGGTGAGCCCGGCCGCCTCCGCGATCCGGGCGAGCCGCTCGACCTCGGCGGCGTCGGCGCCGTGGACCTCGAGGGGAGCCCCGAGCTCCACGAAGACCCGGTCGACCTCGGCGATGAGGTCGGCCACCTCGGGTCCGACGAGCTCGGCGAGGCGGCCGCCGGTCTCGGTCGAGAGCGTGAGCTTCCCGTCGCTGAAGGCGCCGGCGCCCCCGAACCCGGACGTCAGGTGGGAGGGGTCGCGGAGCCGCTCGGGGAGATCGGGGCCCCGCTCCAGGATGAGGACGCGCAGGTCCGTGAGGCGGGCGAGCTCGCGCGCGGCGAACAGCCCTGCGGGACCGGCCCCCACCACGACGACGTCGACGCGATGCTCCACACGCGCAGCGTACGGCGCGATGGTTGTGGTTGGCGCCGGGGCGAGCGAGCATGGATGTGGGAGGTGAGGCCGATGATCGCCGTCGGCTGGCCGCTGGATCCCTCCTGGTACTCCCGCGTCTCACAGGAGGTTCCGATCGTCGGGCTCGTCGGGCTCGCGGTGCTCGTGATCCTCGGGATCGGATACCTCCGGTGGGTCGAGCGCCGCAGGCCGCACGTGCCGCCCGCCGAGCGCCGTGAGGACGAGCTGCGCAGGGCGGCGTAGCCCGAAGACGGACGCGGGCTCCCGGAGCGGGAGCCCGCGTCGCCTCTCGGGGATCTCCGACGGGTGGGCCCCCAGGGACTCGAACCCTGAACCTGCGGATTAAGAGTCCGTTGCTCTGCCAGTTGAGCTAGAGGCCCGCCGCAGTCTAGCAAGCCCCAGGGGCGGAGGGTGACCGAGGGGACTCGAACCCCCAACCCCCAGGACCACAACCTGGTGCTCTCACCGATTGAGCTACGGCCACCGTGTCGTTCCGAATCGTACCAAGCGAGCGCCGCTACCCGGCCACCGCCCCGGCCGGGGCGAGCGGCGAGGAGACGGCGTCGAAGACCCGCCCCTCGGCGTCGCGCAGGAGCACGAGGAAGAACCCGGGCTCCGCCGGGGGGACACCGAGATCGAGCCGGACGCGCCCCCCGTTCCGCACGACCGCGGTTCGGCGGAGCTCCCCGAACTCCGCCACGACGAGGGCGGAGGCCGCGTCCTCCATGGCGAACCGGACCGTGACGCGCGCGCCGCGGACGGCGACCGCGGGGTCGTGCTCCGGGGTTCCCCAGACGTTGTAGACGCTCCACCAGCGACCCTCGAGCAGGCGCAGGAGGCGGACGCTCACGCTCGGTCCGCCGGGCTCGCGCGCGACCTCGACGAGGGTGAGCCCGCCCGGCTGCTCCTGGGGCGCGCCGGCCGTCGGTGTCCGCCAGCCGAGGACCTCCCGGGCGAAGGCGAGGGCCGTCTCCACGGGGTCGGCGCGCCAGGGGTCCTCCCCGCCGGCGAGGCGCCGGGCCGCCGTCGCCGCCTCGGCGGGGGTCTCCTCCGGCCAGACGGCGAAGGCGTCGAGGCGACCGGGCTCGGGGGCCCGCCGCGGCGGCGCGGGGGAGCGGCAGGCGCTCAGCGCGAGGACCGCGCCGAGCGCCGCCGCCCCGATCCGGAGCGCCGGAC
>BEHO01000051.1 GCA_002898915.1 bacterium HR12 | reverse complement strand
GGGCTGCTTGGCGGCGTCCTGGAGCCGCTGCCACCGTGCCTCCGGCGGAACCCAGAAAACGTTCTGCGCCTTGTACTCGTCCGGGTCTTCGGGGTCCGCCTCGGGATCCTGCTCGAGCTTCGCGTGGAGGGCCTCGAAGGCGTCGGAGATGTACTTCAGGAAGATGAGGCCGAGAACGACGTGCTTGTACTCGGCGGCGTCCATGTGCCCCCGGAGCTTGTCGGCAGCGGCCCACAGGGTCGCCTCGAACCCCAGGGTGGTCCCGTTCCGCTTCGGGGCCTCTTTCGCTACGGTTTTCGCTCTCGCCATGGGCTCCTCCGATCACAACCACCCGAAGCTTAGTCGGCCTTGGGGGACCGGGGAACGTACCGGGCGTGAGGCTGGGGGTTACACGAAACGACGCTGGGCGCCCTGACCGCCTCCGGCGCCCGGTCACGGGACGAAGCCGAGGCGCTTGTCCACCACGCCCTTCAGGGGCTCCCCCGTGAGGTACCGCTCCAGGTTCTCCACGAACACCTCGACCACGGCCTCGCGCCAGCCGGCCACGTCCCCGGCGACGTGGGGCGTGATGACCACGTTGGGGAGCTCCCACAGGGGGCTCTCCGGGGGAAGCGGCTCGGTCTCGAAGACGTCCAGGGCGGCGGCCGCGATCCGGCCCGAGCGCAGCGCCTCCACCAGGGCGACCTCGTCCACCGTGCTCCCCCGCCCCACGTTCACGAACCGGACCCCGGGGTTCATGGCGGCGAAGGCCTCCGCGTCGAAGAGGTGGTGGGTCGCCGGGGTCGCGGGCAGGACGTCCACCACCACGTCGGCCCACCCGAGCGCGTCGTGGAGCTCGTCCACGCCCATGACCGTCCCGAAGAGGGCGTCGGGGCGGGTCGTCCGTCCCACGCCCCGGACCGTCATCCCGAAGGCCTTCGCGGTCCGGGCGATGGCCCGCCCGATCGAGCCCACCCCCACGACGAGCAGGCGCTTGCCCTCCAGGGTCTCCGTGTCCCGAGGCCGCCACTCCCGTCGCCGCTGGCGCTCGAGCACGCCGCGGAGGTCCTTCGCGAAGAGGAGGAGCACGGCCATCACGTGCTCCGCGATGGGCCGGTCGAAGACGCCTCGAGCGTTCGTGAGCACCACGTCGGAGTCCACGAGCTCGGGGAACAGGAGGCCGTCCACCCCCGCCGACGCCGCCTGGATCCAGCGGAGCGACCCCGCGCTCCCCCAGGCCGGCCGGAGCAGGTCCCGCCCGCCCGACCAGGCGAAGAGGACGTCGGCGCCCTCCAGGGCCGCGGCGAGCGCCTCCACCGTGTCCGCGAAGCGGAGCTCGACGGCGTCGGCGACCAGCGGGAGCCCGGGCGGCGGCCGGTCCGCGCTCGCGCCCATGACCACCACCCGGCCGCGCTCGGTCACAGCCGCCTCCTGCCCGCGAACCCCGCGTCGAGCTCGTGGTAGTGGGCGACCCGCTCCTCCCCCTCCCGCCAGCAGAGCCACACCCGGCGGCCCTCGACCTCCCCGGGGAAGTCCACCAGGCCCGCGTCGGGATCCCGCAGGACGACCCCGAGGTCGGCGAGGTGCGCGAGCTCGGCCCGGAGCGTCTCGGCCGCCTCGAAGTGACCCGGGTCGGCCGCCACCCCGCCGGGGTCGGCGATCACCCGCTCCCGCACGACGCGGGCGGACGCGATGAGGCGACGGCGGGCCTCCCGGATCCGGCCCAGGCGAACCCGGAGCTCGGGCAGGAGGGCGTCGGCCTCGGCCGGCGTGAAGCGCCGCTCGCTCACAGCCCGATCACCCCGGGAAGCTCCGCCATCGACGTGATGCGGGGGGCGTCCGCGAACCCCGGGTACCGGCCGCGCCGGTCGATGAGGACCGGCCGCATGCCCACGGCCGCCGACGGCGCGATGTCGAGCTCGGGGTGGTCCCCCACGTACACCGAGGCCTCCAGGGCCACGCCCGCGCGCGCCGCGGCCAGCCGGAAGATCCGGGGGTCCGGCTTCTCGATCCCCTCCACGCCCGAGATCACCCGGACCGGGAAGCAG
This sequence comes from bacterium HR12, assembly GCA_002898915.1. Taxonomy (GTDB): domain Bacteria; phylum Actinomycetota; class UBA4738; order UBA4738; family HRBIN12; genus HRBIN12. The sequence goes on along the minus strand of BEHO01000051.1, from coordinate 5,237 downwards.
GACAGGACGCCGAGGCGCTCGAGCAACCGCTCCAGCCAGTCCTCGAAGTTCGAGATGACCCCGAGCGCCAGGCCCGCCGACCGCAACCGCTCCAGGACCGGCGGCACGTCCTCGAACAGCCGGTAGTTGCCGAGGTCGGTGAAGGTCCCGTAGATCCGGTCGACGAGCCCGTCCCCGGGCCGGATCCCGAGCTCGGTCAGGAAGGACCGGTAGACGCCGTGCCAGAACGCTCGGGAGCGCTCGGGCGACGTGGTCCAGAGCTCCCCCGCGTCCGCGGCCTCCCGGAACCGGTCGAGGACCAGGTGCGAGCGAGCCCGGACCTCCTCCGGGTCCACCGGGTGCCCCGCCTCCCGCAGGGCTCGCGCCAGGAGCTCCGGGAAGCTCGGGTACGGGCGCAGGAGGGTCTCTCCGGCGTCGAAGAAGACGGCGACGGTCCGCACGCCAGGCAGGATAGCCGCCGGCGGCCCTCAGACCGTCGCCGCGGCCCTCGCCCGGAGATCGGCCCAGACCCGGTCGACCTGGGCCTCGAGCTCCTCGAGCGTCCCCTCGTTGTCGATCAGGATGTCCGCCACCGCCGCCTTCTCCTCCAGCGGGGCCTGGGCGGCGATCCGGGCCCGGATCTGCTCCTCGGACATCCCCCGACCCCGCATCAGGCGCTCGATCTGGGTGCGTTCGGTGGCCGCGACCACGATGAGCACGTCGAAGGCGGAGTGCATCCCGGTCTCGACCAGGAGCGGCGCGCTGAAGACGACGACGGCGTCCGTGTCGCGGTAGGCCTCGCACGCCTCGGAGAACATGCGACGGACCTCGGGGTGCACGATGGCCTCCAGGTCGCGACGGGCGGCCGGGTCGGCGAAGACGATGCTCGCCAGGGCCTCGCGGTCGAGGTCGCCGCCGGGCGCGAGCACCGACGCGCCGAACCGCTCCACCACCGCGTTGAACCCCGGCGTGCCGGGCTCGACGGCCTTCCGGGCGAGCACGTCCGCGTCGAAGACCACCGCCCCGCGTCGCTCGAGCATCCGGGCGACGGTGGTCTTGCCCGACCCGATCCCGCCGGTCAGCCCGACGAGGAGCACGTCAGTCCGCCCGACCCTCGCGCCGCTTGAGGTCCTCGAGGATGGCCTCGAGGGAGATCTCCTCTTCCTCCTCGGCGGCCCCGGCGGGGGGCGCCGGCTCGGTCGCGGGCGCCTCGGTCACCTCGGCCGCCGCGGGCTCCGCCCCGACCTCGGCCTCCTCGGAGCGGGTCGGCTCCTCCTCCACGATCTCCCGGGACGGGCTCGGCATCGCCGCACCCACCTGGCGCATGGAGAGGCTGACCCGCCGACGCGGGACGTCCACCTCGATCACCTTCACCCGCACCTGGTCGCCCACGGAGAGGACCGACTCCGGCGAGTCCACGTGCTGGTCGGAGAGCTCGGAGATGTGGACGAGCCCCTCGATCCCCGGCGCCACGCGGACGAAGGCGCCGAACGGCACGAGCTTCGTGACCTGGCCCTCGATGATCTCGCCGGCCGCGTACTTCCGCTCGAACTCCTTCCAGGGGTCCTCCTGGGTGGCCTTCAGGCTGAGGGAGACCCGCTCCCGCTCCAGGTCGACGTCGAGCACCTCGACCTCGACCTCCTGACCGACCTGGACGACCTCGCTCGGGTGGTCGACGTGCTTCCAGGAGAGCTCGGAGACGTGAACGAGCCCGTCCACACCGCCGAGGTCCACGAAGGCCCCGAAGTTCACGATGGAGGACACGGTGCCCTTCCGCCGCTCGCCCTTGCGGAGCGACTCGAGGAACCGCTTGCGGCCCTCGCTCTGGGACTCCTCGAGGAACGCCCGGCGCGAGAGCACCACGTTGTTCCGGTTGCGGTCGAGCTCGATGATCTTGCACTCGAGCTCCTGGCCCACGAACGGCTGGAGGTCACGGACGCGGCGCAGGTCCACGAGGGAGGCCGGGAGGAACCCGCGCAGGCCGATGTCGAGGATCAACCCGCCCTTCACCACCTCGATGACCGGGCCCTTGATCGTCCCGCCGGCCTGCATGACCTCCTCGATCCGGCCCCAGGCGCGCTCGTACTGCGCGCGCTTCTTCGAGAGGATCAGGCGGCCCTCCTTGTCCTCCTTCTGGAGGACGAGGGCCTCGATCCGGTCGCCGACCTGGACGACCTCGTGGGGGTCCACGTCGTGACGGATCGAGAGCTCCTTGGCCGGGATGACACCCTCGGACTTGTAGCCGATGTCGAGCAGGACCTCGTCGCGGTCGATCTTCACGACCGTGCCCTCGACGATGTCCCCTTCCTTGAAGTCGCGGAGCGAGGCCTCGATGGCCTCGATCAGCTCCTCCGGGGTCAGATCCCGCTCCGGTGCTGCCGTGGTCGTCGTCGTCTCGTCGATCGGAACCATCTCCTCCTGCTGCGGGCGCCCACCCGCGGCAGGTGGGAGTGGCCGAGGTGGTGTGGCGCGCCGCGCGGCGGAGCCGATGGTAGTGGCGCCAGGGAAACCCCGTCAACGGGTCAGTGGCCCTCGGGGGCGGCCTCGGCCCAGTTCGGCCCCCAACCCACGTCGGCCCGGAGCGGCACCGAGAGCTCGTAGGCCGCCTCCATCTCGGCCTTCACGAGGGCCGCGGCCTCCTCCACCCGGGCCGCCTCGACCTCGAAGACGAGCTCGTCGTGGACGGTGAGCAACATGTGGCAATCCAGGTCCGAGCCCCGCAGGGCCCGGTCCACCCGCAGCATCCCGAGCTTGAACACGTCGGCCGCGCTGCCCTGGATCGGGGCGTTCAGCGCCATGCGCCGACCCATCTCGCGCACCCGGGGGTTGGAGGACTGGAGCTCGGGGATGTACCGCCGCCGTCCGAGCAGGGTCTCAGTGAAGCCGTCGGCCGTGGCCTTCGCGACCTGCCGGTCCAGGTACTCCTTGATCCGAGGGAAGGAGGCGAAGTAGGCGTCGATGAAGGCCTGGGCCTCGTCGGGCGTGATCTCCAGGCGCGAGGCCAGGCCGTAGGCGTTCATCCCGTACGCGAGCCCGTAGTTCACGGCCTTGGCCCGGTTCCGCGTCTGGGGGTCGACCTGGTCCAGGGGCAGGCCGTAGACCGCCGCCGCGGTCGCGGCGTGGATGTCCTGCCCCGACTCGAAGGCCGCCCGCAGCCCCTCGTCCCGCGCGAGGTGCGCCAGGATCCGCAGCTCGATCTGGGAGTAGTCCGCGACGAGCAGCACCTGGTCCGGCGAGCCGGGCACGAAGGCCCGGCGGATCCGGCGCCCGAGCTCCGTCCGGGCCGGGATGTTCTGGAGGTTGGGGTTGGCGGAGGAGAGCCGACCCGTCGCCGCCCCGGTCTGGTTGAAGGTCGTGTGGACCCGCCCGTCGACGGGGTCGACCTGCCGGGGAAGGGCCTCGAGGTACGTGGAGTGGAGCTTGTCGAGCTCCCGCCAGGCGAGGATCGCGGCGACGATGGGGTGTCGGTCGCGGAGGCGCTCGAGCACGCTCGCGTCGGTCGAGAGCTGCCCCTTCGGGGTCCGCTTGCCGGGGGAGAGCCCGAGCTTCTCGTAGAGGACCTGGCGCAGCTGGGGCGGGGAGTTCAGGTTGAACTCCTCGCCGGCCAGCCGGTAGATCTCGGCCCGGAGCTGCTCCATCTGCGCGCGGACCTCCTCACCCATCGCGCGCAGGTACGCCACGTCCAGGGCGATCCCCCGCGCCTGCATGCGGGCGAGGACCGAGGAGAGGGGGAGCTCCACCTCCTCCAGCAGCCGGCGCAGCCCCGCCGCCTCGAGCCGCTCCGCCATGACCGGCGCGAGGAGCGCGATGGCGGCGGCCTCGGCGGCCACCACGCGCCAGGATCCGCCGAACAGCTGGCCCTCGGCCTCCTCCACCCCGGCGAGGAGATCGGCGCCGAGGTAGCGCTCCCCCAGCGTCCGCAGCTCGTACCGCCCCGCCGCGGGATCCAGCAGGTAGGCGGCGAGCATCGTGTCGAAGGTCACGCCGCCGAGCGCGCCGCCGGCGGCGAGGATGGCCGTCTCGCCCTCCTTCGCGTCGTGGAGCCACTTCGGCGCCGACCAGGCGAGGGCGTCGCCGAGCTCGTCCAGGGAGCGGAGCGGGGCGTACGCCGCCTGGGCCCCGCCGCTCGAGACCGCCGCCCCGCGCACGGTCCGCCCCTCGAGCTCGAGCCGGAGCGCCTTCGGCGCGTCGGCGTCGAGCGACCGAGCCAGCTCCGCGGCGGTCGTCTCCCGGAGATCCAGCTCGGTCGTCTCCACGACCGGCTTGCCCGCGCGATCCAGCTCCTGGAGGCGCTCGAGGAGGCTCCGGAACTCGAGGGCCGTGAACAGGCGCCGGACGGCCTCGGGATCCCACTCGCCCATCACGCAGTCCTCGGGCTCCACGGGGAGCTCGAGCTCCGTGTGGAGGCGCGCCAGGTCCTTGTTCAGGAGCAACCGCTCGCGGGCCCCCTCGATCTGCTCGCGCAGCTTGCCCTTGAGCTCGTGGGTCCGCGCCAGGAGCTCCTCGATCGAGCCGAACTCCTGCACGAGTCGGGCCGCCGTCTTCTCCCCCACCCCCGGGACGCCCGGGATGTTGTCCGAGGGGTCCCCCTTGAGCGCCACGTAGTCCAGGTACCGGTCGGGGGGAAGGCCGAAGCGCTCGCGCACCGCCGCCTCGTCGTAGCGCCGGATGTCCGAGATCCCCTTGACGTTGAAGAGCACCGTGATGCCCGGCCGGACGAGCTGGAAGAAGTCTCGGTCGGCGGTCACGATCACCGCCTCCATGCCGCGCTCGGCCGCCCGCACGGCGAGCGTCGCGATCACGTCGTCCGCCTCGTGCCCCTCGATGCCGAGGACGGGGATCCGCAGCGTCTCCAGGACCTCCACGATGAGCCCGAGCTGCTGGCGGAACTCGTCGGGGGCCTCCGGACGTCCCGCCTTGTACCCGGCGTAGCGCTCCAGTCGGACGGTCGGGGCGCCGACGTCGAAGGCGACCGCGATCAGGTCGGGACGCTCCTCGGCGAGGAGCTTGATCAGCATCGAGGTGAACCCGTAGACGGCGTTCGTGACCTGCCCGCTGCTCGTGGCGAGGGTCGTCGGCAGGGCGAAGAAGGCGCGGTAGGACAGGCTGTGCCCGTCGAGCAGGAACAGCCGCTTCGCGCTCCGGTCCGGGACCTCGCTCACCGGCCCGATGCTACCCCAGACCCCACGGCACGCCGGTCGGCCCCCGGGGATATCGTTCGTTACCGAACTACCTTGACGGGAATCCGACCACGAAGG
>BEHO01000050.1 GCA_002898915.1 bacterium HR12 | reverse complement strand
GGCCGTGCGCACGACCCTGGCGATGAACGCGCTGCACGCCGTCACCCGGGACGCGCGACCCGTCGCGTAGCGCATCAGCGCGTGGGTCCCCGGCGCGATCGAGAGCCAGTACTCGAACCCATGCGTCATCGCGACGTGGGGCATCCCGCGTCGGGCGAGCCCCGGACCCAGGAGCGCGAGCGGGTACGTGGCTCCGAACAGGACGACCTCCGCCCCGTGCTCCTCGGCGGCCGCCCACACCCGCCGCGCGACCTCGGGGGTCGGCCACAGGAACCGCTCGGGCTGACGGAAGACGCGGTACGGCTGGCGCTCGTCGTAGGCCCCCGCGCCCCTCCACGCGGGGCAGAGGACGGCGATGCGGTCGGGAGGCATCCGCCGCACGAGCGCTTCGAGCGTGCGCTGGATCCCTCCGTGCCGCGGGGGATAGTCGTTCGTGACGAGGAGGGTCCGGGGAACGTCCACGGCCGTATCCTCGCAGACGTGCATCGTGCGGAGCTCGCGGCGCTCGACGCCGGTCGGGGGGCGGTCACCCTGGAGGACTTCCGCGCCGTCGCCGCGGCCGGCGCCGACGCGGAGCGGTTCCTCCAGGACCTGCTCACGGCGGACGTCGCCGACCTCCGGGAGGGGGAGGCGACGCCGTCGCTGCTCCTCGGCCCGACGGGACGGATCCGCGCCGAGCTCCACGTCCTGCGTCGACCCGACGGGTTCCTCCTGCTCCAACGGCGCGACCAGCCGACCTCCGTCGCCGAGCTCCTCGCCCGGTACGTGCTCTCCGCCGAGGTCCGGCTCACGGAGGAGCCGACGCCCCCCTTGCTCGGGGTGCCCTCGCCCGGACGATGGCGGTTCGTTCCCCTGGACACCCCCGATCTCGTCCGGGTCTCCGCGGATGCCCTCGAGGCCTGGCGCATCCGCCGCGGCATCCCCCGGTTCCCCGTCGACCTCGACGAGGACTCGCTCCCGGCCGAGGCGGGTCTCGACGACGGCGTCACGATCGCCCGGGACAAGGGCTGCTACCTGGGACAGGAGTCCGTGGCCAGGGTTCGCCTGGGGCACCCGCCACGGGTCGTGCTCGCCCTCCGCGCCGAGCGGCCCGTACCGGCCGGCGCGACGGTCCACGCCGGGGGCACGGTGGCCGGCGTCGTGACGAGCGTGGAGGCGGACGCCGACGGCGACGTGGCCCTGCTCGCCCGGATCCGCTGGGAGCACCGCGACGCCGAGCTCCTGGCGGGAGGCGTCCCGCTCCGACGGTCCTGAGGCTCGGCGCGGGCCCACCTCGATACCGCAACCGGCCCGAGATTTCAAGACTTCACTTCCGGGGGGCGGGGTGCCACGATGCGACCTGCCTCTCCACGCGGTCCGGGGGCCGCCGAGGGAAGGGCGCTCGTGATCCGGTCGAGCAAGGAGTGTGTGCGTGAACGAGAAGCGCGCGATCGGCATCGACCTGAAGTCCCTCCCGCCGAACCCCTCTCCGCCCGACATGTGGCAGGACCAGGCGGCGTGCTACGGGATCGACCCCGACGTGTTCTTCCCTACCTCCGAGGAGGAGGCCGGCCCCGCCCTCGCCTACTGCGCCGTCTGCCGGATCCGCGAGACGTGCCTGGCGTGGGCGCTCAAGAACGGCGAGCGCTACGGCGTCTGGGGAGGACTGACCGAGCAGCAGCGTCGCAGGATCATGCGCTACGTGGCCTGAGGGCGTCGGTGAGCCCGGGGAGGGCCTCCCCACCGCGGCAGGGGGCATGACGGCGACCGTGCGGGCGACCGCGCCGCTCCGGATCAGCTTCGTGGGGGGCGGGACCGATCTCCCCCACTACTTTTCCCGCCACGGCGGCGCCGTCCTCTCGGCCACGATCGACCTCGCCGCCCGCGTGACGCTCACCCCCCGCACGGACCGCGGCGTGCGGATCCGCTCCCTCGACCTCGGGCAGGAGGTCGAGTACCGGCTCGACGACGGCCCCACGTACGACGGCGTCATGGACCTGCCGAAGGCGGCCGTCGACCGGATGGGGCTCGACGTCGGGCTCGCGCTCGACATCGCCTCCGACGCGCCGCCGGGCAGCGGGCTCGGTGGGTCGTCGGCCCTGGTCACGGCCGTCGTCGCGGCCCTCGCCGCTCTCCAGGGTCGCGCGATGACCAGGGACGAGACGGCGCGGACCGCCTACGCGATCGAGCGCCAGGACCTCGGGATCGCGGGCGGCCTGCAGGACCAGTACGCCGCCGCGTACGGCGGCTTCAACCTCATCGAGTTCTCCGCGGACGGCGTCCGCGTGACCCCGGTCCGGTGCGACCCGGATCGGATCGAACGCCTCCGCGAGCGCCTGCTCCTGTGCTACACGGGGAGCCTGCGGACGAACCTCGGCCTGATCGACACCCAGATCCGCCTCTACCACGAGGGCCGGGAGGAGACCCTGGTCGGCATGAAGCACCTGCACCAGATGGCGTACGAGCTGCGGGACGTGGTCGAAGCGGGGGACCTGGACGACCTCGGCCCGCTGCTCGACGAGGCCTACCGCAACAAGCGGCGCATGAACCCCGCGATCACGGAGGGCACGCGCATCGAGACCCTGCTCGGGGCGGCGCGCGAGGCGGGCGCCGACGGGGGGAAGGTCTGCGGAGCCGGGGGCGGCGGGTACCTCCTGGTCGTCTGCAGGCCGGAGCGTCGGGCGCGGGTCACGGCCGCGCTCGAGGCTCACGGCGGCCGGGTTCGGGAGGTCCGCTTCTCGCGCGAGGGGGTCCGCGCCACGGTCGGGGGCCGCACGTGGAGGCCGGCCCCGTGACCGTCGACCGGGTGCGCGCCTACCTGGAGGGCACCGCCGAGACCGCACGCCGGACGGCCGAGTCCTGCGCGGGCGACGTCGTCCGCGCCGCGGAGACGATCGTGCACGCGCTCCGGGACGGCGCCAAGATCCTCCTCTGCGGCAACGGCGGCAGCGCGGCCGACAGCCAGCACCTGGCCGCCGAGTTCGTGAGCGCCCTCTCCCGCGATCGCCTCCGCCCCGCCATCCCGGCCCTGGCGCTCACGACCGACACCTCGATCCTCACGGCCGTCGCGAACGACTTCGGGTTCGAGGGCGTCTTCGCCCGCCAGGTGGAGGCCCTCGGCCGGCCCGGCGACGTGCTCGTCGGGATCTCCACCAGCGGCAACTCGCCGGACGTGCTCCGGGCCATCGAGGTGGCGCGGGAGCGCGGGCTCCGCACCATCGCCCTCACCGGCGCCGACGGAGGCGCCCTCGCCCCCCTGGCCGACGTCGCGATCCGGGTGCCGAGCTCGGAGACCTCCCACATCCAGGCGTGCCACATCGCGATCGGCCAGCTCCTCGCCTTCCTGGCCGAGGACGCCCTCTACCCACGCTGACCCGGGCGATCCGCCGCGCGGGTCCACCCGAGCCCCGAACCCGCCGATACTGAAGGCGTGATCGGCGACGGGTTCGACGCCATCCTCGCCGCCGCCCAGCGCGGCGACCCGAACGCCTTGGAGGCGATCTACCGGGAGCTCGCGCCGGGCGTCCTCGGCTACCTCCGGGGCCAGCGGGCGGCCGACCCCGAGGACCTCGCGGGCGAGGTGTTCGTCGCCGTCGTGGAGCGGATCGGCGGGTTCCGGGGCGACGAGCGAGCCTTCCGATCCTGGGTCTTCACGATCGCCCATCACCGGCTGGCGGACGCCCGCCGCCGAGCCGCGCGCCGCCGAGAGGCGACGGTGGACCCCCGCGAGCTCGCTCCGCTCGGCCCCGTCGGCGACGTCTCGGAGGAGGCGATGGCGGCCCTCGGCACCCGCTGGGCGCTCACCGCGCTCGACCGGCTCACGCCCGACCAGCGCGACGTCGTCCTCCTGCGGATCCTCGGGGGGCTCTCGGTCGAGGAGACCGCTCGCGTCCTCCGGAAGCGTCGGGGCGCGGTGAAGACCCTCCAGCGGCGAGCCCTCGCCGCGCTCGCGCGATCGATCGAACGGGAGGCCGTTTCCGGATGAGGCGCGTCGTCGATAGCTGGGGTGAGATGGACCCGTTCACCCCCCAGCTCCTCGAGCAGGTCCTTGCCGGAGCGACCCCCGAGGGTCGGGAGGGCGAGCGCCTGGCCGCGCTGGTCCGGGAGCTCCGCGCCGACCTGCTCGAGGAGCCGCCGGCCGATCTCGCCATGCGCCACGTGGCGGCCATGGTGGCCGCGGCGAGCGAGGCCGGCCCCGATCGATCGCGGAGGCCCACCATGCGCACGCTGACCCCCCGACGTGCCGCCGTCCTCGCGCTCGCGGCGGCGATGACCCTCACCGGCGGCCTCGCCTGGGCCGGCGCGCTCCCCCCGGCGGCCCAGGACGCCGTCGCGGGCGTCGCCAGCCATCTCGGCCTCGACCTCCCCTCCTCCGACGATCGCCCGGAGGCCGCCGACCACGGGCGCGAGGTCTCGGAGGTGGCGCACGACCCGAACCTCGAGGGGTGCGAGAAGGGCCAGGCCGTCGCGGCCGTCGCCTCCGAACCCTCCCAGGCTCACCGGCAGGACCCCTCGGACCGCCGCGACCCGTGCGCGGCCCAGGACGAGCGGGGGCCGGTCGGCCTCGGCCAGGACGCGGGCACCGGCGCCCCGGCCCAGGACCCTGGGCCCCCGGAGGGCGTTCCCGCGCAGCCGCCGGCCCTCGGCGGAGCCACCCACGCCCCGGGCGGCCCCAGGGCCGCCGACGGAGAGGCTTGACCGACCGAACGTCTGTTCGGTAGTCTCGTGGCCCCGCGGCCCCGGGGAGCGAGACGGCGATGATCCAACCCACGCTCGAGGAGGGGATCCCCCTCCACGAGGTCACGTTCCTCGTCATCGACCTGGAGACGACCGGCGGATCGCCCACGGACTCCCGCATCACGGAGATCGGGGCCGTCACCTACCGAGGGGGCGAGCGCCTCGGGACCTTCCACACGCTCGTGAACCCCGGCGTCCCCATCCCGCCGTTCATCACGCGCCTCACCGGCATCGACGATCTCGAGGTGGCCGATGCGCCCCCGCTCGCGGCCGTCCTGCCGAGCCTGCTGGAGTTCGCCCGCGGCGCCGTGTTCGTCGCGCACAACGCCCGCTTCGACTTCTCGTTCCTGAACGTGGCCCTCGAGCGGCACGGCTACGACCCCTTGCCCCCACCGCCGGTCTGCACCGCGCGCCTCGCTCGCCGGATCGTCTGGCCCGATGTGCCGAACGTGCGCCTGACCACCTTGGTCGACCACTTCCGGACGCCCACCCGCCCCAGGCATCGCGCGCTCGCCGACGCCGAGGCCTGCGCGGAGGTCCTCCACGCGCTGCTCGAGATCGGTGGCCGGCTCGGCATCCGGACCCTCGGCGACCTCCACCTCGCCGTCGCGGCCCGGGGGCGTCCGAACTTCGGGAAGATCCGGCTCGCCGACGACCTCCCCCACGCGCCCGGGGTGTACCTGTTCAAGGACCGCGAGGGGCGTGTCCTCTACGTCGGCAAGTCCAAGGACCTCCGGAGCCGGGTCCGCTCGTACTTCTACGGCGACGCGCGGCGCATGGTCGGGGAGCTGCTCGAGCGGACCGTCGCGGTCGAGGGCATCCCCTGTGGGAGCGAGTTGGAGGCCCTCGTGCTCGAGGCTCGGCTGATCCGGGAGCACGAGCCCCGGTTCAACCGCCGGGGGCGGACCTGGCGCCGGTACGCGTACCTGAAGCTCGACCTCGCCGAGACGTACCCACGGCTCAAGGTCGTCCGCTCCCCCTCCGGGCGAGGCGCCTTCCTCGGCCCCTTCGGCTCCCCGCGCGTGGCGCGGCTCGCGAAGGAGGCGCTCGAGGACGCCTTCCCCCTGCGTCGGTGTACGCGCCCGATGGGCGCCGCCACGCGCTTCCCGCCATGCGTCCTCGCCGAGATGGGGCGCTGCCTCGCGCCCTGCGACGGCCGCGTCGGCCCCGAGCGCTACGGGGAGCTCGTCCGGTCCCTCATCTCCTCCCTCACATCGCCGGGCGGGCTCCTCGGGGCGCTCGAGGCCAGGATGCGGGCCTTGGCGGCCGAGGAGCGCTTCGAGGAAGCGGCCGATGCGCGAGACCGGCTCCGGGCGCTCGCCGAGGCCCTCGAGCGAGGGCGTCGGGACGCATGGCTGCTCGGGGCGCGCGAGCTCGCGTTCCGGGACGCGACCGGCCGCGAGATCCGGTTCCCCCGAGGGATCCTCGAGGAGGTCGACGCCCGCGTCCCGTACCCGCGCGAACGCGCCGACGAGGTGGCCGCCGTCCGCTCCTTCCTCGCGCGCCGACCCCTCACCCTCCTGGCGGCCGACCCACCCCTCGCCGAGCCGGTCGCGGGAGGAGCCGACCTCCACCGCGCCCTCGCCCGCCTGCGCGCGGCGGCGGCCGACCAGGGGCCGGCGGCGGCGACCCGACGGGCTCCGAACGGCCGATAGACTGGACGGGCCACCGAGCGAGGAGCATCGAGCGAGGAGCGTCGAGATGGAAACCGCGGTCATCCTCGAGGGCGCACGCACCCCCATCGGGAGGTTCCTCGGTGGGTTCACCGAGGTCCCCGCCGTCGAGCTCGGGGTGCTCGCGGTGCGGGAGGCGCTCCGGCGGGCGAACGTCGAGCCGGATCAGGTCGAGCAGACGATCATGGGCCACGCCCGGCAGGCCGGCTGCGGGCCCAACACCGGGCGACAGGTCAGCGTGAAGGCCGGCATCCCCATCGAGGTGCCCGCGTACAACGTGAACATGGCCTGCGCCTCGGGGATGAAGGCCGTCCAGCTCGGCGCCCAGCAGATCATGCTCGGCGAGGCCGAGATCGTCGTGGTCGGCGGCATGGAGAACATGACGCGCGTCCCCTTCCTCCTCGACCGGATGCGCACCGGCTACCGCCTCGGCGACGCGACCGTCCACGACGCGATGTACCGGGACGGCTTCCTCGACCCCCTCTCGGGGATCGTGATGGGCGAGACCGCCGAGAACCTGGTCGACATGTACGGGATCTCCCGAGAGGAGCAGGACGTGTTCGCGCTCGAGTCGCAGCAGAAGGCGGAGGCGGGCAAGGCGCGGCGGGCGCTCGAGATGTTCCCCGTGGAGGCGCCGGACCCCAAGGGCAAGGGCACGATCGTGGTGGCCGAGGACGAGCACCCGCGACCCGAGACGACGCTCGAGGGCCTCGCGAAGCTCCCGCCGGTGTTCCGCAAGGACGGTTCGGTCACGGCCGGCAACTCCAGCGGCATCACCGACGGCGCCGGCGCCATGGTGCTCATGAGCGAGTCCCGGGCGAAGGCCGAGGGGCGACCCTACCTGGCGCGCATCATCGGGATGTCAACGGCCGGCGTCCCCCCGGAGATCATGGGCATCGGCCCCGTTCCGGCCACGCGGAAGGTGCTCGAGCGGACGGGCCTCAACCTCCAGGACATCGACTGCATCGAGCTGAACGAGGCTTTCC
>BEHO01000049.1 GCA_002898915.1 bacterium HR12 | reverse complement strand
CTGACGACCCCGCCACGGGCGCGGGCCCGCCGGGTCGGATCGACCCCCGCCCGCGACCTGGCATGATGAGCGCGCGATGAGGGAGGAGCGGCGGTTCCTCGAGATGGACGACGGCGTACGGATCGCCGTCACCCTCTTCGTCCCCGAGGGTCCCGGCCCGTGGCCCGCGCTCCTCGAGGCGCGTCCGTACCGCAAGGACGACGTCACCTGGAACCAGACCCACGACTACCGGCGCCTGTGCCAGGAGGGTGGGTACGTCGTCTGCCGCGCCGACGTGCGCGGGACCGGATCCTCCGAGGGCGTCGCCGAGGACGAGTACACGGAGCGCGAGCACCGGGACTGGCTACGGGTGATCGACTGGCTCGCGACCCAGCCGTGGAGCACCGGCGCGGTGGGGATGTTCGGCAAGTCCTACTCGGGCTTCAACGCGATCCAGGTCGCGATGCTGCGGCCGCCGGCGCTCAAGGCGATCGTGCCCATCTTCGCCACGGACCGACGCTTCACCGACGACGTCCACTACGGCGGCGGGGCGCGGCGGGGCATCGACATCCTCGACTACCCCCTCTCGATGGTGGCGATGAACGCGCTGCCGCCGGTGCCCGCGCTCGCGGGCCCGGGGTGGCGCGAGCGCTGGCGCGAGCGCATCGAGCGCACCGAGCCCTGGATGCTGCGCTGGCTCGAGGAGCAGACCGAGAGCGCCTACTGGCAGCACGGCTCGCTGCACGGGCGGTACGAGACGATCGAGGCCGCCACCCTCATCGTGGCCGGCCACGCCGACGGGTACCACAACATGGCGTTCCGGACCTTCGCCGCGCTCCGGTCGCCGAAGGCGCTCCTGTTCGGGCCCTGGAGCCACATGAGCCCCGACGTCTCGATGCCGGGCCCGCGGATCGACCACCTCCGGGAGCTGATCCGCTGGTTCGACCGCTGGCTGAAGGGGATCGACAACGGGGTCGACCGAGAGCCCCCGATCCGGATCTTCGTGCGCCGTCCGACGCCGCCCCAGCCCGACCTGGAGTCGTTCCGCGGGGCGTGGCGGTTCGAGCCGGCCTGGCCTCCGGAACGCCTGCGGGAGCAGGTCCGCCCCCTCTCGAGCTCCTCGGTCTCGGGACGGCGGCCGCCGCTGGACGTCCTGGAGATCCGGGGGGAGGTGGGGGTCACCGGCTCGATCTGGTGCGCGGACGACCTGCCCTTCGGCACGCCGTGGGACCAGCGGGCCGACGAGGCCTTCTCCCTCGTCTACGAGTGGCCGCCGCTCGACGCGGAGCTGGAGATCATGGGGCATCCGCGCGTCGAGATCGCGCTCAGCGCCGACGTGCCGATCGCGTACCTCTCGGCCAAGCTCTGCGACGCCTTCCCCGACGGGACCTCGGCCCTCGTCACCCGGGGGATCCTGAACCTGGCCCACCGGGACTCCCACGAGCACCCGAGCCCCCTCGAGCCGGGTCGGACGTACCAGGTGACGATCGAGCTCGACGCCACGGCCTACGTCTTCGAGCCAGGGCACCGGATCCGGCTGGACCTCGCCGCCGCCGACTTCCCGAGCTCGTGGCCGCCGCCCCTCCCGGGAACGATCTCGGTCTCGCGCGAGGGCTCTCGGCTCGTGCTCCCCGTCCTCGAGGGACCGCCGCCGGTGACCGAGGCGCCCACCTTCGGCCCGGGCGCGCCGGCCCCGGAGACGCGCAAGGCCACGTGGCGGATCGAGGAGGACGTGCTGGGGCGCACCCGGAGCGTGGTGATCGGCCACGACGCGGAGGAGGAGACCGAGGACGGGACGCGCGTGTCCTCCCTCGGCGGCGGCCGCATCACTGTCTCCACCGTGGACCCGGGCCAGGCGGTGGCGCAGGGTCGGTACCGGTACGAGGTCGCCTGGCCCGAGGCCACGGTGCGGACCGAGGCGACGGGCACGCTCCGCTCCGACGCCCGGACCTACCGGCTCGAGCTGGAGCTCGTCGTCCTGGAGGATGGACGCGAGATCGCTCGCCGCCGGTGGGACCGGGAGATCCCTCGTCATCTCCAGTGACCCCGCACGACCGGGCGCGGGTCCGGTCTCGACATCGTGGCCGGGTCGAGCCGCTCACCACCCAGGAACCGATCCGGCTGACGCTCGCTCGGATCGACGGGACCTGGCAGCGGCGCCCCCTCGGGCGAGCGAACCACTGGCCGTCCGAGGAGAGAGGACGACACCGGCCCGTCCGCGTTCATCACGGACAGGGAGGGGACGCTCCACCCCCGCCTCAGCTCTCGCAGGCCCTGACGACGTCCGTCCCGGGGCCCCCGGCGCACGCGTCGAGACCCCTCCCGCCACGGAGCTCGTCGTCGCCGGTCCCGCCACGGAGCTCGTCGTTGCCGGACCCCCCGCGCAGACCGTCGTCGCCGGCGCCGCCGCGGATCACGTCGCTCCCGCCGCCGCCCACGACAGCGTCGTTCCCGTCTCCGCCGCCCATGATGTCGGTGCCGGCGCCGCCGGTGATCGCGTCAGCACCCTCGCCGCCCTGGGCCGCGAAGACCGGGCCGGTGGCGGTCAGCGCGGAGCCGTCGATCGTGTCGTTCCAGCCGCCACCCGTCACGCTGAGGAGCTCGACACCGCTGAACAGGCCGGTCGCTCCGGCCATCGTGAAGCCGGAGTCGGTCACCGACACGCTCCCGGGCGCCTCGTACCACAACACGATCGCGACCCAGTCACCGGAGCCGGTGCCGAGCACCACCTGCCACGAGATCGTGGCCGGGAACGGGATACCGCCGTTGTTCGTGATGGTCAGCCCCTCGCTGGTGTCCGCCTGACCGAACACGGCGATCTGCGTCGTGTTGCTGACGTTCGCGGCGCCGCACGGGCTCCCATCGAGCAGGATCGCGCCGGTCGCATCCGTATAGAGGGTCGAGGCCGAGTCCCCGCTGATACCGATGGTGACCACCTGCGACGCACCGTCGTAGACGCACGTACCCGCCGCCGACGCGGGTCCGGCACCGATCACCGCGAGGGCCAGGAACGCGGACGCCATCAGCGCTTCGGCCGTGATCAGGGCCACGACCCTCTTGCTCACCCTGATCATGGACCCACCCCCTTACTCCTCTCCATTCCTCCTCCACGCAACAGGAACCATCCCCCTCCGGCCGGGGGGAAGCAGCCCGACCCGATCGGCCCGCATCGGGCGAGCAGGACGCCCTGGGGCCAGGCGCGGTCCGGAGCCAGCCCCGGCGGAAGGCCCCCTCGGCCCGGTGGATGAGGGCTGTGGGCCCCCTCGGCCTGCTGCCGTGCTCCTCGACGTCCTCGCGGTGGCCCCGGCCCTCGACCTCACGCAGGACGAGGGCGGCGTACGGAGCGATCGGAGGAGCGATCCGAGGCTACAGCCCGTACCGCCCGTCGAAGCGGTACAGCCCCTGGACGACCCGGATCATGGTCTCCTAGGGGGCCGCCTCCGCGTCCTGCTCGTTCGGCAGCGGGAGGGCGAGGAGATGACCCCCGAGCGCGGCGTACCCTCCATCGCCGCTCCGCAGGTCGGTGATCCTCGTGACCACGGATCCCTCTCTCCAGCACGCCACCCACGCGGGGACACGCCGCCGCGCAGCGCCGCGAACCTAGCATCGGGCCCCGCCCAGGGCAAGGATCCGAACGGCCGAGTGTGCTGCCCGATCGGACCCCTCCGTTCGGACTGCCCCCTTCGGGCCGGTGGAGGCTCCGTGGCCTAGGTCCGACTGCCGTGGCGCGGCCGCGGCGCGAGGGCGTACCCTCGCGGGTCCGGATGCGCGTCCTCCGACCCCGCCGGGGCGGGTCCTGGGTGCTCCTCGCGGCGGGCGTGGCCTGCCTGCTCCTCATCACCGCGCCCGGGCTGACCCGCGCCGACGACGAGCTGCGCGAAGCGCGGGAGGAGCTCCGCGAGACGAAGGCCGCAATCCGGACGCGCGCGGCGAGGATGCGCGAGCTGCAGCGCGAGCTGAACCGCCTGGCCACCGGGATCGCCACGACCGAGGCCGAGATCCACGAGGCCGCGCTCCGCGAGCGGGCGCTCTCCCGGGAGATCCGGGGGCTGGAGCGCCGCCTCGCCGCTCTCCGCGAGCGGCTGAACGAGCGGGCCCGCGCCGCCTACGTGCTCGGTCCGGGCACCCCCTTCCTGTACGTGGTCACGGCCACCTCGGCCGCCGACGTCGTGAACCGGATCGGCTACCTGGAGGAGCTGAACCGCCGGGACGGGCTCCTCGCTCGCAAGGTCCAGGCGACCGAGGAGCGGGTCTCGATCGCGCGGGATCAGGTGCTGCGGCTCCGGGCGAAGCTCGACTACGCCCGGGCGCGCCTGCAGGCGGATCGGGAGCGGCTCCGGCGCAAGCTCCTCGCCTCCCGGGCGCTGTACGCCGCCCTGCGGGAACGCAAGCGCGAGGTCCTGTGGGAGATCTCCCGGATCCGCCCCTTCGCCGTCTGCCCCGTGCGGGGGCCGCACGCGATCTCCGACAGCTTCGGGATCTGGGTCCACCGGAGCGAGGAGCGGGGCGGCGACCACGTGCACCAGGGCGTGGACATCGCGGCACCCCTCGGCACGCCGATCGTCGCCCCCTTCGACGGCTACGCGGTCACGGCGAACAACCGGATGGGCGGCCTCGCCGTGAAGGTCTTCGGGGACTTCGGGTACGTCTACAACGCGCACCTCTCGCGGTTCGGCAACCTCGGCTGGGTCCAGCGGGGGGACATCGTCGGGTACGTGGGAGCGACCGGGAACGCCGGAGGACCGCACGACCACTTCGAGTGGCATCCAGGGGGTGGGCGCGCCGTCGACCCCTACCCGTTCCTGATGCAGGTCTGCTGATGCAGGTCCGCTGACGGGTCAGGTACCCTTCGCGCACCGGACCGGACCGAGGAGGTCGTCGCACGGATGAGCGATGAGCGCCTGACGATCGTGTTCATGCCCGAGAGCGCGTACGGGCCGACGAACAACTGCATCGGCATCGGCAAGGTCCTGGAGCGGCGGGGGCACCGCGTGGTCTTCGCCGCCGAGGCCTCGTGGAAGGGGCGCCTGGAGCCCCTCGGCTTCGAGGAGGACCTGGTGGACCTGGCGCCGCCCCCTGAGGAGGAGCAGGACGCCGGCCAGTTCTGGACCGACTTCATCACCCAGACCGCGCCGGAGTTCCGGAAGCCGACCATCGAGCAGCTCGACTCGTTCATCCGCCCGGTGTGGGAGTCCCTCATCGACGGCGCCCGCTACTGCGAGCAACAGCTGCGGGAGATCCTCGATCGCGTCCGACCGGACGTCATCGTCGAGGACAACGTGTGCTGCTTCCCGGCGCTGCTCACCCACGGGGCGCCGTGGGTTCGGATCGTGTCGTGCAACCCGCTCGAGATCAAGGACCCGGACCTGCCGCCGGTCTTCAGCGGGTACCCGAGCGACGACCGGACCGGCTGGGACGAGTTCCGGGCGGAGTACGAGCGCACCCACCGGGAGCTCTGGGAGGCGACGAACGCCTTCGTCGTCGACGCGGGCGCGCCTCCGCTCCCGTACCTGGAGTTCATCCACGAGTCGCGGTACCTGAACCTGTACCTGTACCCGGAGTTCGCGGACTACCGGCGCTCGCGGCCGCTCGCGCCGACCTGGCACCGGCTCGACTCGAGCGTGCGCGAGACCGAGGAGCCCTTCGAGGTGCCCGAGCACCTGCGGGACGGCGATGGCGCGCTGATCTACCTCTCCCTCGGCTCGCTCGGCTCGGCCGACGTCGAGCTCATGGAGCGGCTGGTGGACGTGCTCTCGCGCACGCCCCACCGGTACATCGTCTCGAAGGGACCGCGGGCCGACGAGTTCGAGCTCGCCGACAACATGTGGGGCGAGGCCCGGGTGCCGCAGACCTCGATCATCCCCCTCGTCGACCTGGTCATCACCCACGGGGGGAACAACACGACGACCGAGGCCTTCCACTTCGGGAAGCCGATGATCGTCCTGCCCCTGTTCTGGGACCAGTACGACAACGCCCAGCGCGTGCACGAGCTGGGGTACGGCGTGCGCCTCGATACGTACCGGTTCGAGGAGCGCGAGATGCACGAGGCGATCGAGCGGCTCCTCGGGGATACCGCCCTCCGGGAGCGGATGGCGCGCGAGGGCGAGGAGATCCGTCGGCGGGACGGCAAGACCAGGGCGGCGGACCTGATCGAGGACCTCGGGCGGCGGTACCGGGCCGGCGAGCTGGAGGGGTGAGGGGGGTTCGGCCCCCGCGCCCGCCGCGCGTCAACACGGTGACCGGAACGACCGCGGACGGAGCTGTCAAGGGGTTGATGAGCGACGGCGGGGAGAGGCCGCCCCGTCGTCCACGGGTTGACGGCGGGGAGAGGCCGCCTCGTCGTCCACGGGTTGACGGCGGGGAGAGGCCGCCTCGTCGTCCACGGGTTGACGGGCCCACCCCGTCGAGGAGCACCTCGCTCGTGCCCGGGGTGGGACTCGAACCCACACGTCCCTTCCGGGACAAGCGCTTTTAAGGCGCCGTCGTCTACCGGTTCCGACACCCGGGCCGGGTACGTCTCAGCCTAGCGGGCTCGGACGATCACCGCCTCGAGGTACACGGCCTGAGCGGGCTGCTGACCGCGGAGGTCCCCCGCCGCGGCCGCCTCGGGGTCCTGGATGGGCAGACGGGCGATCCGGCGCACGACGTCCATCCCCCGGACCACGCGGCCGAAGATCGTGTAGGCCGGCCGCGCGTCCAGCTGGTGCCCGCCCGGCCCGGCCACGATGAAGAACTGGCTCCCGCCGGTGTCGGGGCCGGCGTTGGCCATCGCCACGACCCCCGGTCCGT
The DNA here is from genome assembly GCA_002898915.1 of bacterium HR12. Taxonomy (GTDB): domain Bacteria; phylum Actinomycetota; class UBA4738; order UBA4738; family HRBIN12; genus HRBIN12. Next base: position 640 of record BEHO01000049.1, on the reverse strand, counting down.
ACCGCTCGTCCCCCGTGAGCTCGTCCGGGATCGTGTACCCCGGTCCCCCGGAGCCGGTGCCGGTGGGATCCCCTCCCTGGATCACGTCGAGGGACGCGTCGATGCGGTGGAACCGCGTGCCGTCGAAGAAGCCCCGCCGCGCGAGGAAGACGAAGGAGTTCACGGTCTCGGGGGCGTCCTCGGAGAGGAGCTCGATCACGATGTCCCCGCAGGAGGTCCGCAGGGTCGCCGTGTACCGCTTCCCCGCCTCGAGCACCTGCGCGGGCGCCGCGAACTGGGGCTTCGGCCGGTCGGCGCCCGCGGGCACCGCGGCGCCGCAGGCCACCTCGGTGGGGCCGGGGCTCGGCGTCACCGTCCCCGTGCGCGTCCCCGGCTCGGCGCCGGTGGGGCCGGTCGGCCCCGTGCCGGAGGTCGGGCTCGGGGAGGGCGCCGGCTCGCCCCCGCCGGCCACGAACGTGAGGAACGCCACGACCAGCAGGGTCGCCCCCACGATCGAGCCCGCGGCGATCGCGACCCGACGCCGGCGCTGCCGGGCGCGCCGCTCGGCGAGCCGCCGCTCGTACCGGCGCGCGAGCTGTCGCTTCCGAGCCTTGCTCACGGCGGCGCCAGCCTACCGAACCACGCAGCCTCAGCCCTGAGC
>BEHO01000048.1 GCA_002898915.1 bacterium HR12 | reverse complement strand
CGAGATCGGGTACACGGACGCCAACTTCGGTATCGACGGGCACACCTGCGGGGTCCTGACCTCGATCCAGGAGCAGTCCCCGGACATCGCCCGGGGCGTGGACGCCGCCCTCGAGCTCCGGGAGGGCCACTCCCACGACGAGCTGGACACGCTGGGGGCCGGGGACCAGGGGATGATGTTCGGCTTCGCCGTGCGCGAGACGCCCGAGCTGATGCCGATCCCCATCGCCATGGCCCACCGGCTCACGAAGCGCCTCGCCGACGTGCGGAAGGCGGGGGTGATCCCCTACCTGCGCCCCGACGGCAAGAGCCAGGTGACGATCGAGTACGACAAGGGCAAGCCGGTGCGCGTGGACACGATCCTCATCTCGGCCCAGCACCGGGAGGAGGTGGACGTCGAGACGCTCCTCAAGCCCGACGTCGAGGCGGAGGTGATCGACCCCGTCCTCCGGGAGTTCGACCTCGACGCCGAGGGCGTGCGGATCCTCGTGAACCCCACCGGCCGGTTCGAGATCGGCGGGCCGAAGGCCGACACCGGCCTCACCGGGCGCAAGATCGTGGTCGACACCTACGGCGGCATGGCTCCCCACGGCGGAGGGTGCTTCTCGGGGAAGGACCCGACGAAGGTGGATCGGTCCGGCGCCTACATGGCGCGGTACGTCGCGAAGAACCTGGTGGCCGCGGGCCTCGCCGACAAGCTCCAGATCCAGGTGGCCTACGCCATCGGCACGGCGCACCCCGTCTCGCTCGCGGTCGACACCTTCGGGACCGAGCAGGTGGACCCGGGCAGGATCGTCGATCTCGTGTGGGAGGCGTTCGACTTCCGGCCGGCCGCGATCATCCGCGCCCTCGACCTGCGGCGCCCGATCTACAAGGAGACCGCCGCCTACGGTCACTTCGGGCGGAAGGAGTTCACCTGGGAGGCCGTGGACCGCGCGGATGAGCTCCGCCGGGCCGTCTCCTAGCGCGGCCGTCCTGCAGGGCCCCGTCGCCGTCTGCATCGACCGGCCGGTCCTCGCGCTCGACCGTCCCTTCACCTACGAGCTCGACCCCGCGCTCGGGGCCGGCGTGGGCTCCCTCGTGCAGGTCCGGTTCCACGGGCGCCTGGTCCGGGGGTGGGTGCTCGGACCGACCGGGTAGGTGCCGGAGCGCGTCCTGCCCGTGCGTCGGGTGCTCTCGCCCGTCCGCTTCTTCGACGAGCGTCGGCTCGCGCTCGCCCGCTGGATCTCGGAGCGCTACGTGGCTCCCCTCGCCGCCGTGCTGGGCGCCATGGTCCCGCCCCGTGTCGCCGCGGAGGAGGAGGCGCTCGGTGGGCCCCACCCGCGTGGGGTGCGCTCCGCTCCCCCGGCCTCCGGCGCTCGGCCCGGGGCCCCGGTCGCCCCCGCCTCCGGGGGAGCCGTCGCCGCGGGGGCCCCGGTCGGTCCGCTCGCGTCGTACGTGAACGCCGGGCGCCTGATCGACGCGCTGCGGGGCGGCGCCGGCGCGTTCGTGCTGCGCCCGGCCCCGGAGGACGAGCAGCGCCTCGCCGTGGCGTGCGTGGGGGAGGCGCTCGCGGGGGGGCGGCGGGCGATCCTCATCGTCCCGGAGGCGGACCCGCTCCCGGCCACGGCCGCGGCGGTCCTCGAGGCCTTCGGCTCCGAGGTGGCCCTGTTCCTGGGCGGCGACCGCCGATCGCGGTACCGGACGTGGCTCGAGATCGCCGCCGGCCGGTACCGGGTCGTCGTCGGCACCCGCCCCGCCGTGTTCGCGCCCCTCCCGGAGCTCGGCCTGCTCTACGTCTCGCGCGAGAGCCACGCGCGCCACCGCGAGGAGCGCGCCCCCTACCACCACGTCCGGGACGTCGCGCTGGCGCGGGCGCGGATCGAGGGGGCGGTGGCGGTCGCCGCGGCCCTCTATCCCTCGGTGGAGTCCTCGATCCTCGGGGCGGTCCTCGTCGAGCCGAGGGGCCGCCGCTGGCCCCCGGTGGAGGTGGTCGCGCCGGGCCCCGAGGGCCGGGCGCCCAGGCTCGTGGCGGCCCTGCGGAGCGCCCGACGCGCGTTCCTGTACGAGCCCCTGCCCGGGTACGGGATCGCCCGCGTCTGCCGCGCCTGCGGGGAGCCGGCGGCCTGCGCCGGCTGCGGGGGGGTGCTGCGCCGCCAGGCCGGCGCGGTGCGCTGCGCCGTCTGCGGGGCGGAGGGCCGGTGCGCCGGGTGCGGCGCGGCCGACTTCGGGGTCGTCCGCGGGGGGGCTGAACGGGTGGAGGAGTGGGCCCGCGGCGTGGCCCAGGTGCCGGTGGCGCGCATCGCGCCCGGGGATCGGCCGCGCGCGCCCGGCCCCGCCGAGGTGCTCGTCGGTGGGGTCGAGGCGGTGAAGGACCTCGGACCCCTCGGCCTGGACCTCGTCGGGATCCTCGACGCCGATCTCGCCGCCCGCCGCCCCGGGCTCTCCGCCCTCGAGCGGGCCGTCGCCACGTGGTTCGAGGCCGCGGCCTGGGCCAGGCCCTCGGGTCGGGTCATCGTGCAGACCCGCCGTCCGAACGATCCCGCGGTCCAGGCGCTGGTCACCGGGCGGCCCGAGCGCCTCCACCGAGCCGAGGCCGCGCGGCGCGCGGCCGCGGGTTTCCCGGTCGGCTCCGCCGTCTTCCGGGTCCTCGGGTCCGCCGAGCTCGTCGAGCACCTGCGGGCCCTCGACCCGACCACCCTCCTCGTCTCGGGCTCGGGGGCGGCGACGGTATGCTTGCTCGCGCTCGAGCTCGCCCGCGTCCCCGCCTTCGGGCGGCTGGCGCGGTCCTTGGCCGAGCGGGGGATCGTCACGCGGGTGGAGGCGGAGCCCCACCTGTGAGGAGGGATGGGGGTGGCCATCCTGCAGATCAGGACCCTGGGGGATCCGGTGCTGCGCGAGCGGTGCCGACCCCTGGAGCGCTTCGACGCGTGGCTCCGGGCCACCGTCGAGGACATGATCGAGACGATGCACGCCGCCCCCGGGGTGGGGCTCGCCGCCAACCAGGTGGGCATCCCGCTCCGCTTCTTCGTCTACGACGACGGCGAGGGGCACCAGGGCTTCGTGGCGAACCCCGAGCTCTTCGACCTCGATGCGTTCGAGGAGATCGACGAGGGCTGCCTGTCGATCCCCGGCCCCTTCCACCCGACGCGGCGCGCCCTCCGGTGCCGGCTGCGGGGGCAGGACCTGGACGGGCGCCCGATCGAGATCGAGGCCGAGGGGCTGCTCGCCCGCATCTTCCAGCACGAGACGGACCACCTCGACGGCAAGCTCTACATCGATCGGCTCGATGCCGCGGGGCGGCGCGAGGTGCTCCGCCAGCTCCGCGAGCTCGAGCTGAAGCGCGTGCAGGGAGGCTGAGGCACGGGCGAGCCGCGTTCGCTCCGCGTGGCGTTCCTGGGCAACGACGCGTGGTCGGTGCCGTCGCTCCGGGCGCTCGCGGCCTCGCGCCACCCCGTCGTGCTGGTCGTCACGCGAGCCCCGAAGCCCGCGGGTCGGGGGAACGAGCCGCGTCCGACGCCGGTGGCGGAGGAGGCGCGCCGCCTCGGGCTCGAGCTCGCCGAGATCGAGACGGTCAAGACCGGCCCCGGCTTCAAGCGGCTCGCGGCGAGCGTGCCGGACGTGCTCGCGGTCGTCGCCTACGGCGAGATCCTCCCCCCGACGGTGCTCCACATCCCGCGCGTGGCGCCGGTGAACCTCCACTTCTCGCTCCTGCCCGAGCTGCGGGGCGCCGCCCCGGTGCAGACGGCGCTCCTCGCCGGGATGGAGCGCACCGGGGTCACCACGATCCTCATGGACAAGGGTCTCGACACCGGCCCGATCATCCTCCAGCGCGAGGTCCCCATCCTGCCCGACGACGATGCGGGCTCGCTCGGGGCGCGCCTGGCCGAGATCGGCGCGGAGCTCCTGGTGGAGACGGTGGATCTGCTCGCCGCCGGGCCGGTCGCCCCCCGACCGCAGGACCCCAGCCTCGCCACGTTCGCCCCCCGCTTCGGGCCCGACGACCGCGTGCTCGACTGGTCGAACCCCGCCCGGCTGCTCGTGAACCTCGTCCGGGCCCTGTCGCCGGATCCCGGGGCCACGACCACCTTCCGGGGTCAGCCGCTCCGGGTCCTGCGCGCGGACGTGGTCCCGGCCGAGGGGGAGCCGGGGACGATCGTGGAGGTCCGGAAGGACGGGTTCGTCGTGGCGACCGCGGAGGGCGGGTTCGCGCCGAGGCTCGTCCAGCCCGCCGGGAAGCGGGTCATGGACGCCAGGGACTTCGTGAACGGCTACCGGCCGCAGCTCGGCGAGCGCCTCGGGTGAGCGAAGGACGACGCCGGCGCGCCCCGTCGACGGCCCGATCCGTGGCCCTCGAGGTGGTCCGCCGGGTCGCCGAAGAGGGCGCCTACTCGAACCTCGCCCTGCGCGCGGCGCTCGCCCGGACCGGCCTGACGGGGCGGGAGGCGGCCCTCGCCACCGAGCTCGCCTACGGCACGATCCGCCACCTCCCGGCGCTCGACCGGGCGCTCGCGCCCCTCCTGAACCGCCCGCTCGCGGAGGCCCCGGCCGAGGCCCGGGCGGCGCTCCGCCTGGGCGCGTACCAGCTGCTCCGGACCCGGATCCCGGCCCACGCCGCGGTGTCCGAGACCGTCGGCCTGGTGTCCGCGCGTCGGCGCGGGCTCGTGAACGCCGTCCTGCGCCGCCTGGCCGCCTCGCCGCCGGAGGCGCCCGCGGGCGAGGGGGACGAGGCGATCTCGGCCCGCTCGGGGCTCGCCCCCTGGGCGGTGGCGGAGCTCCGAGCCCTCCTCCCGTCCGAGGAGGTCGAGGCCGCCGCCCTCGCCCTGGCCGCGCCGGCGCGGGTGGGCCTGCGCGCGAACCGGTGCCGGGCGAGCCCGGAGGCGGTCGAGGAGGCCCTGCGCGCCGCCGGGGTCGGCGTCGAACGGAGCCCCCTCCACCCCGACTGTCTCCTCCTCGAGCACGGGGCGCCCGCCGAGCTGCCGGGGTTCGCCGAGGGTTGGTTTGCGGTGCAGGACCCGGCCTCGGTGCTGGTGGTGGCGGCCCTCGACCCGCGGGCGGGGGAGCGGGTCCTCGACGCCTGCGCGGGGCCGGGGGGCAAGACCGGTCACGTCGCGTGCCTGGTGGGGCCCGCCGGCCTGGTCGTCGCCGCCGACGTGGCTCCGAGCCGGGCGCGACTGGTCGTGCGGACCTGCGAGCGGCTCGGCGTCCGCGCAGCGGTGCTCGTCCAGGACGGCCGCCGCCCGGCGCTGCGGGCCGGGTTCGACCGAGCCCTCGTGGACGCCCCGTGCTCGGGCCTCGGGGCGGCCCGGCGGCGTCCCGAGCTCCTGTGGCGGGCGGAGCCGGCCGAGCTCCCCCGCCTGGCGGACCTCCAGGTCGGCATCCTCGCGGCCACGGCCGAGCTCCTCGCCCCCGGGGGACGGCTGGTCTACTCGGTCTGCACGTTCCCCCGGGCCGAGACGGACGGCGTGTGCGACGCGCTCCTCGAGCGGCGGCCGGAGCTCGCGCCGGAGCCCGTTCCCGGACCGGACGGCTCCGCCGAGCGGCTCCGGCTGTGGCCCCACCGCCACGGCTGCGACGGGATGTTCATCGCCGCCTTCCGGAATGTGACGGCTCCCCGGAAGTAGGATGACGCCGCGATGGGGAAGCTCTCGGTCTCGATCCTGTCGGCGGACCTCGCGCACCTGGCCGATCAGGTCAAGCTGGTGGAGCCGTACGCCGACGCTATCCACGTCGACGTCATGGACGGCCACTTCGCCCCGCCGATCACCTTCGGCGGGGTGCTGGTCCGCTCCCTGCGGCCCTGCACCCCGCTGGTGCTCCACGGCCACCTGATGGTGGACGCGCCGGAGTCGCAGTTCGATGCGCTCGCCCAGGCGGGGATGGACGTCGTCTCGTTCCACATCGAGGCGGTGGAGGACCCGGCCCCCGTGATCCGCAAGGCGCGGGATGCGGGGATGCGGGTGGGCATGACCGTGAGCCCGCCCACCCCGGTCGAGGCGCTCTTCCCCTACCTGGAGGAGCTCGACGACGTCATGGTGATGAGCGTGTACCCCGGGTGGGCCGGACAACGGTTCATGCCGGAGGCCCTCCCGAAGCTGGAGGCGGTCCGCGCCGAGCTCGACCGCCGGGGCCTCAGTCCCGACGTCCAGATCGACGGCGGCGTGAAGCTCGAGAACGCGCGGCGCTGCATCGAGGCCGGCGCCACCGTGCTCATCGCGGCCTCGGCGATCTACCAGGCCGAGGACCCCGCGGCCGTGGCCCGGGAGCTGAAGGCGATCGCGGAGGGGAGGGCCTGATGCCGGAGACGATCCTCGTCGTCGACGACGACCCCGACATCGCGCGCTTCGTGGAGGTGAACCTCCGCAGCGCCGGCTACGAGGTGGCCGTGGCCTCCGACGGCGAGCAGGCCCTGGAGATGGCGATGCAGCTCCGGCCCGACCTCGTGCTCCTCGACGTGATGATGCCGCGGATCGACGGGTTCGAGGTCGCCCAGCGCCTGCGTCGCAACCCGCAGACGGCGAACACCTCGATCATCATGCTGACGGCCAAGGCCCTGTCCACCGACAAGGTCCTCGGACTGACGGCCGGGGCCGACGACTACATCATCAAGCCCTTCGACCCCATCGAGCTCCTCGCCCGGGTGAAGGGGACGCTCCGGCGGGCCAAGGAGATGCGGAACCTCTCGCCGCTCACGGGGCTGCCCGGCAACATCCGGATCCAGGAGGAGATCGAGCGGATGGTGCGCGAGCGACGCCCCTTCGCCGTCCTCTACTGCGACCTCGACAACTTCAAGGCCTACAACGACCAGAAGGGCTTCGTCCGCGGCGACCGGCTGATCCAGGCCACGGCCCGCATCATCCAGGACTCGGTGGTGGAGCTCGCCGGCTCGGAGGGCTTCGTCGGCCACGTCGGAGGCGACGACTTCGTGGCCATCGTGCCGCCCGACGTCGCCGAGCCCATCGCGAAGCGGATCGTCGAGCGCTTCGACGCCCAGGTCCACCGGTTCTACGATCCCGAGGACGTCGAGCGCGGCTACGTCGAGGTCGAGGACCGGAAGGGGGTCCTCCAGCGGCTCCCGCTGGCCGCCATCTCGGTGGGGATCGCCACCACGGCGGTGCGCACGTTCGCCCACTACGGCGAGGCCGTCGCCGTGGCCACCGAGATGAAGCAGTTCGCCAAGCGCCAGGCGTGCTCGAGCTACGCCATCGACCGCCGCGCCGGCACGTAGCCGGCACGTAGGCGAGGTCGGGAGGCCCCGCCGTTCGGGTCGCGAGCGCCTATACTGGGCGCTCGGAAGCCTGTCTTCGGGGCGGGGTGCAAGTCCCCACCGGCGGTGACAGTCCGCGACCCCCCGCGAGCCACGTGGGGGTGGACCCGGTGGAACTCCGGGACCGACCGTGAGAGTCGGGATGGGAGAGGACGGGCGGTACCGGCGGCCTGTGCCGCCGCGTGCTCCTGCCGCCTCCCCGCACGACCGCCCCAGGAACGGAGCGTCG
>BEHO01000047.1 GCA_002898915.1 bacterium HR12 | reverse complement strand
CGAGGTCGGGCTCGCCGGAGGATCCGGCTTCTCCTACTCGTTCTTCGAGGTCCCCACGATCGTCGAGTCGATCCTGCCGGACGTCCGCCGCTTCCTGCCGACGGAGACCGCTCGGCGCCGCGCGCTGCGGGAGATGGACGACCGGATCCGCGAGACCGTGGACAAGCACCGCGGTCGCCTGCGCTACGACCTCTCCCAGCGGCTGGAGCGCAGCCGGCTCGAGCTCGAGCGAGCGCTGGACGCACGTCTGCGGGACGCGGTGGATGCGATCCGCCGCGGCCTCGAGCGGTCCGAGCGCGAGCGGGCCGACGCCGACGCCCGGGCGGTCGATCCCGGGCTCCGCGCGGCGCGGGAGCGCCTCGACGACCTCATCCGGCGTCTGCGCGAGCTCGCGGGGGGTGAGCCGTGACCGGGGGCGCGTCGCTCGCCGCGATCCGCCTCCTCGCCGCCGATCCCGCGCGCGGGGGCGCGACGACCACCGTCCCGGGGGATCCCGAGGAGGCCCCCACCCTGCTCGCCGGCGCCGTGGATCTCGTCGTCGAGGCCGCGAGCCCGAGCGCCGACGAGCTCCGCGAGGCGCTCCGCGCGCTGATCGGCGCGGAGTCGGCCTTCCGGTTCGAGCTGTACGAGCGCGCCACGCGCGCCGAGGCCCTCGAGCGGGCGGCCCGGATGCGGGAGCGGGAGATCGCGATGACGGAGGGATGGCTCGTCCCTCGGCTCGAGCGGGAGATCGTTCGGTACGAGGCGCGGCTCGAGGCCCTCGAGCGCGCCCTGGGGGAGGAGCGATGAGCGACGGGATCGAGATCCCGGCCCCCCTCTGGGAGGCGCTGCGGGCCGCTCACCCCTCGGCGACCGACGCCGATCTCGTCGCGCTGGCGCGCGAGCGGGGGCGCGCTCCGAGGGGCGATCCGTTCCGGGCCGAGCTCGCCGAGCGCGCGGATCCGGGAGCTCGAGGCCCGCGCCCGCGCCGCCGGCGTGGATCCCGAGGCGGTGGCTCCGAGCGTCGACTGGGCCGATACCCTGGCGGTGGACGACTACGAACCGCCGCGCTTCGAGCGCGACGAGGATCGTCGCCGGGCCGCGATCGGGTTCTTCCGGAGGTTGGGGTGACGGGCAGGCTCTTCCTCGTCCGCCACGGGCGGACCCCCCTGAACGCCGAGGGTCGCTTCCGCGGTCACCGGGACGTCCCCCTGGACGAGCAGGGCCTGGCCGACGCGGAGCGCGCGGCCCGGCAGCTCGCGGGGGTCGGTCTCGCCGCGGTGATCGCGAGCCCCCTCCTCCGGACCCGCCAGACGGCCGAGGCGATCGCGGCGGCCACCGGTGCGCCGATCGAGATCGAGCCCGACCTGATCGACCTCGACCACGGGCGGTGGGAGGCGCTGACGCCGGAGGAGGCCGCCGAGCTCGACCCCGAGGCGTTCCGGCGGTTCCGCGAGGACCCGCGCTCGGCCGAGGCCCCGGGCGGCGAGCGGCTGGCCGACGTCGAGCGACGCGTGCTCGCCGCGCTCCGACGGATCGGCGAGCGCTTCGACGGGGCCGCCTGCGCGGCCGTCTCCCACGAGATCCCGATCCGCCTGGCCATCGCGCGTCTCGCGGGCGTGGACGGCGCCGCCGTATGGGAGCTCCTCGTGCCGACGGGCGCGGTCGTCGAGCTCCGCTACGAGGCCGGCGGGCTCGCCCTGGCGCGGCCCGAGCTCGTCCTCGGAGGTCCGGCCGGATGACGTGGTTCTGCCCTTCGTGCTTCGCGGAGGTGGACCGGGCCGCCGCGCGCTGCCCCGTGTGCGGAGCCCGCTTGGACGTCGACGAGCGCTCGTACGAGGAGAAGCTCATCGCCGCCCTCTCCCACCGGCTCCACGATCGACGGCTCATCGCCGCGGAGCTCCTGGGGCGGCTCGGCTCGCGGGCGGCGACGCCGCGCCTCGCCGAGCTCGCCACGGACGACGGCGATCCCTACCTCCAGGCCGCCGCCGCGCGCGCCCTGGCGCGCATCGATCCACAGCACCCGCTCGTCCGCCGACTCGCGACGGCGGGCTCGGTGCTCACCCGCGCCGCGCTCCGGGAGGTCGTCCGGTGAGGCGCCGGCCCATCGAGCTCCGGAGCCGGGTCGGGTACCACGACCTCCTCGCCGACCTCCGCCACCCCGGGTGCCCCGCCTGCCGCGCCGCGAACCGCGCCGCCTGGCGGTACCTCGACGCGCTGCTCTGGGAGCTGGTGAACGACCCCGAGACGCGGGCGCGGCTCCGGGACAACCTCGGCTTCTGCCGGACCCACGCGTTCATGGCGCTCTCCGTCGCGTCCCGCCAGGGGGCTTCGCTCGGGATGGCCATCATCTACGAGGACCTCCTGGGGCGGGCGGCCGAGCAGGTCCGAGCGGCGGCCGCCCCGCGCCGACGCGGGCGCCGGGCGCTGCCGCATCCCCCGCGACGGTGCGCCGCGTGCGAGAGCGCCGACCAGGCCGCCGCGAACGCCCTCGCCGTGCTCGCCGCGGCAGAGGAGGGCTCCGAGCCGTGGCGCGGGATCCGCCAGCCGGGGCGGGGACTGTGCCTGCCCCACGTGAGCCTCGGGCTCCGTCTGCACCCCGACGAGACCGAGAGCGCCCGCCTGGCCGAGGCGTACCTGCGGGGCGAGGCCGAGCTCCGCGCCGCCCTGCGGGAGCTGATCCGCAAGCACGACTACCGGTTCCGCGAGGAGGGGATCACCGACGAGGAGCGGGCCTCCTGGGTCCGGGCGGTGCACCTGATCGTCGGGGAGCCGACCCCGCGCACGCCGCCATCCCGGTAGCTCGCCGCCTCCAGCCCCGGGGGAGAGGATCGCGATGTCGAGGACCCTGATGGGGTCTTCACCTCACCGGCCCGCGGAAGGGCCGGCCTCCCGCAGGTTCCGACCCGTGCGCCGGAGCAGGAGCGCTCCCGCCCCACCCGCCAGGATCGAGGCCGCGAGGATCCCGACCTTGGCGACCTCGAGCGACGGGGTCCCCCCGAAGGCGAGCTCGGTGATGAGCAACGAGACCGTGAAGCCGATCCCGGCCACCATCCCGAGGCCCGCCATGTCGCGCCACCCCGCCCCCTGCGGGAGTCGGCCGAGGCCAGATCTCGAGGCCAGCCAGCTCGCGCCCACGATACCGACCGGCTTGCCCACGACGAGCCCCAGCACGACCCCGAGGGCCGTCGCCGAACCCGCGGCGTCGGCGAGCGCGCCAGCCGAGAGGTCGACCCCCGCGTTCGCCAGCGCGAAGAGCGGCACGATGAGGAAGCTCACCCAGGGATGGAGGAACGCCTCGGCCCGAGCGAGCGGCGAGACGGCCTCGCGCGCCAGGCCCGCGAGGTACAGCCACGAGGGGGCGTCGGCGTCGGGAGGGAAGGGTTCGTCCACGGTCTCGTCCGCCACCCGGTGCGCCTCGCGACTCACGGTCGCCGGTCGCTGGAACGGGACGGCCGGGGTCAGCAGACCCAGGACGACCCCGGCGATCGTGGGGTGCACGCCCGAGGCGCCCACCGCCACCCACACGGCCGCCCCGAGCACGACGTACACCGCCGTCGCCCGGACCCGGATCCGTTGGAGCACGACCACGAGGAGACACAGGCCGACCGCCACGAGCAGCGGCTCCGGGCTCACGCCGGCCGAGTAGAACAACGCGATGACGAGGATGGCCCCGATGTCGTCCACGATCGCGAGCGTCAGGAGGAAGGGCTTCAGCCCCGGCGGGGCGGCTCGTGCCACGAGGGTCAGGACACCCACGGCGAAGGCGATGTCCGTGGCCATCGGGATCCCCCAGCCCCGCGCGTCCGGACCGCCGTCGGTGACCGCCAGGTACAGGAGCGCCGGGACGATCATCCCTCCGACCGCCGCCAGGATGGGCGCCGCCGCCGCTCGCGGGTCGCGCAGCTCTCCCGTGAGGATCTCGCGCTTGATCTCCAGGCCGACCACGAAGAAGAACAGGGTCATGAGTCCGTCGGTGACCCAGCCGTGGAGGTCGTGCGCGAGACGCCACCGGCCGAGCCCGATGACGAGCTCCGTGTGCCACACGCGCTCGTAGAGGTCCCGCCACGGCGAGTTCGCCCAGGCGAGGGCCACGACCGTCGCGGCGAGCAAGAGGACGCCGCTCGCGGCCTCCGTCGCCAGGAAGGCCTGGAGCGGCCGCACGATCGCTCGGGGCAGCCGCCCCCGCGACCTGGGCCAGGGTTGCCGGGCGCCCGGGCCGGAGCCCGGGGGCCCGGCGACGTTGCGCGCCATCGGACCCCCCTCGCCGACCAGGCTTCCCGGCACACCTCTGAACGCGGACCCCCATCCTATCGGGCGCGGATGGTTGTGATGACCCCGGCCGGCCGGTACCCTCTCGGCGCCTTGAGCGACACGCGAACCCATCCCCCCGTACGGGCGGCGCGTGCCGAGCGCACGCGTCGCCGGAAGCCCCTCGGGCTCGTGGTGATCCCCATCGTGCTCGCGCTCGCCGGCGTCGGGCTCGTCCTCCTGCTCGCCCGTGGGGACGGAGGTGGGATCCCCATCATCGGTGGAGGGCGTTCGGAGGAGGTCCCGCCCTTCGACTTCGTCGTGCGCAAGGCCAGGGCCGTCCCGACCGCCGAGGGCGCCGACGCGAAGGCCCTCGCCAAGGAGGCGGAGGCGGTGGCCGACGAGCTCACCCCCATCCTCGACGAGCTCTTCACCACGGCGTTCCTCGACCCGGCCGCCTGGCGGGACGGCGACTACGAGGCCGTCTGGGCACGCTTCTCCGACGACGCCCGCGCCGCGGCCGAGGAGAGCGTGGAGACGCTGACCCTCGGCCGAGCGGCGGGCGAGACGTTCGACGCCGTCACGCCGAAGCGCGGCACGCTCGGGTTCGAGGTGCTCTTCGATCCCGACGGCGACCCGATCTCGGCGGTCGCCTCGTTCTCGTTCTCGGCGACCGGCGTCCGCACCGACGGCACCGCCACGAGGATCCTGAGCAGCGGGCAGCTGTTCTTCGGGAACCCCGGTCACTGGCGGATCACCGCGTTCGAGGTGGAGCGCGCGGACCGCGAGGCGCGCGTGCCCGCCTCACCGACCCCGAGCGCCACCTGATGGGAACGATGGGGACGCGCTGCGACCGACGGGGGCCGATGGGCGGTCGGGCCGCGCGTCGCGCCGCCCTCGTCGCCCTCCTCCTCATGGCCTGGACCCTGGGCTCGACGCTCGGCACGACCCCCGGGGGAAGCGCGGCCCGGGCGCTCCCCGTGCTCCAGCTCGAGCGGGCCCGCGCCGGGTACGTGCCGACGCTCGACGGCTCGGAGCCCATCTTCATCCTGGCCCTCGGCAGCGACGCGCGCCCCGGCGAGGAGATCGACGGCCAGCGGGCGGACTCGATCCACCTCATCGCCATCAACCCCGCGAAGCACCGGGCCACGATCGTGGGGTTCCCCCGGGACGCCTGGGTCGCGATCCCCGGCTACGGCACGAACAAGATCAACGCGGCCATGACCGCCGGCGGGCCGGACCTCGTCGTGGCGACCGTCGAGTCGCTGATGGGCGTCACGATCGACTACTGGGCCCTCACCTGGTTCGACGGCTTCCGCGCGATGATCGACGACATCGGAGGCCTGAGGGTCGACGTCCCCTTCGACGTGGTCTACGCGTACGCCCGGGCGGAGATCCCGGCCGGGCCGCAGACGCTCTCGGGCAAGGACGCGCTCGCCTTCGCGCGGGCGCGGCACGCCCTGCCGGCCGGGGACTTCGGTCGGTCGGAGAACCAGGGCCTCCTGCTCGTCTCGGCCCTCGCCCAGTTCCGCGCGGAGTTCGCGAAGGACCCGAGCCGCCTCCTGGACTGGGTCGGCGCGGGGCTCCGCAACATGCGGACGGACGTCCCCCTGGACCAGCTCCTCCGCCTCGCCTTCACGGCGTCCACGCTGAACCCGAGGAAGGTCACGAACATCGTCCTGCCGGGCGGTACCGGCATGGCGGGCGGGACCTCCGTCGTGAACCTCGACCAGGCGGCGCTGCAGGCGATCGCGGCGGACCTGCGCGACGACGGCCTCCTCCGGAAGGGCACGATCCCGCCGAGCCCGAACGCCTCCCTGCTCGGCGGCTGAGCCCGCTCGCTCTGCTAGCGTGCGACCGTGACCACCCTCCGCGAGGAGCTGCGGGACGTCCATCCCGGACGCCAGGGCCTCGGCGTGGGGCTCGCGATCGGCGTCACCGTCCCCGGGCTGCTCTTGCGCTTCCTCCATCCCGAGCTCCCCCACCCCGAGGAGGCCCTGATCCTCGGCTCGGCCATCGTCGGCGCCGCGTTCCTGCTCTCCTGGGCTGCCGAGGTCGCCCAGCTCGACATCTCGGCGGGCCTCGCCATCGCCGCGCTCGCCTTCATCGCCGTCCTGCCCGAGTACGCGGTGGACATGGTCTTCGCCTGGAAGGGCGGCGACGCCGTACAGGCCTACGGCGCCGCGTGCCACCCGCCGGGGGCGGCCGGCGAGGACGCCTGCTCCCTCGCGCTCGCCAACATGACCGGCGCGAACCGTCTGCTGATCGGGATCGGCTGGTCGCTCGTCGTGCTCATCGCGTACCTGCGCTCCCGGCGGCGCCTCGGCGAGCGGATCAGCGACGTCCGGCTCGAGCGGGCCCACGCCGTCGAGGTGTCGTTCCTCGCCCTCGCCACCGTGTACTCGCTCACGCTGCCCCTCAAGCGCACGATCACGCTCGTCGACGCCGCGATCCTCGTCGGGATCTTCGCCGCCTACACCTGGCGGATCAGCCGGGCGCCCGCGGAGGAGCCCCACCTCGTCGGGCCGGCCCGCCTGATCGGGACCTTCCGGACCGGTCGTCGCAGGGCCGCCGTGGTGGGGATGTTCCTGTTCTCCGCCGCGGTCATCGTGGCCTGCGCCGAGCCCTTCGCCGACTCGCTGGTCCAGACCGGACGTCAGCTCGGCATCAGCGAGTTCCTCCTCGTGCAGTGGCTCGCTCCCCTCGCCTCGGAGGCGCCCGAGCTCCTCGTCGCCGGGCGGTACGCCTGGCGCCTGAACACGAACGCGGGGCTCGGCACCCTCGTCTCCTCCAAGGTGAACCAGTGGACCCTGCTCGTCGGCACGCTCCCCATCGTGTTCGCCCTCGCCTCGAGCGGCGTCTCCGGCCTCCCCATCGACGCGCACCAGCGCGAGGAGATCCTCCTCACGGCGGCCCAGTCCTTCTTCGGCCTCGCCGTCCTCGCCACGCTCTCGATCTCCATCCGCGAGGCGCTGATGCTCTTCACGCTGTTCTGGGCGCAGTTCGTGATCGGCGCGGTCGTGCCGGAGTCGGCCGGGGGCGTGGAGCGGATCGTGGTCTCCGCCGCGTACCTCGGACTGGGGTCGTTCCTCTTCCTCCGCCAGGCGCCGCTGATCGGTCCGCTGCTCCGGGACGGGTTCCGCACCTCGTACGCGGCCCTGAACGCGTCGGACGCCGACCCCGCCGACGGGGCGACCCGCCGCTGACCGGCGGCGACCGGCGCGCGGGTAGCATCGCCTCCGATGGACCCCCGCCGGATCCTCTCCGCCGTCGCCCCCGAGGG
>BEHO01000046.1 GCA_002898915.1 bacterium HR12 | reverse complement strand
CCCGGGTCCCCCCGGGGTACATGCCGAGGACCTCCCCCCGGCGCAGCACCTCCAGGGCGATCCGCACGGCCCGAAGGTCGTACCGCTCGCGCTCCACCCGGAACCCGCCCAGACGCTCGAGCGCCCAGGACGTGAAGGGCCCCCTGAAGAGCTCGCGCTTCGCCATGAAGGTGATCCGCCTCGGGCACGCGACGGCCGCCACCGGGATGTCGAGCGCGCTCTCGTGGTTCATCGCCACGATCGCCGCCCCCCGGGCGGGCACGTGCTCGGCGCCCTCGACCCGGAGGTCGAGCCACCAGCGGAGCGCCCACCCGCCGAGCAGGTCGGCGAACCCCTGGAGCCGACCGACGGCGCGGGGGAGGCCGCCGCGCCCCCCGGGGGACGGTCCCGGCTCCGCCTCGGCCGTGAGCCGCAGCAGCTCCCCCAGGGTGGTCCCGCCGTCCAGGGCGGGCGCCTCCACGGCCACCCCGAGCTCCTCCTCGAGCGCGAGCGCCAGCTCCGCCGCGGCCAGCGAGTCGATCCCGAGGTCCGCCAGGCGTCTCGAGGCATCCGGCCCCTCGGTCCCGGTGAGGGTCTCGTCCCCCGCCAGCTCGGCCACCAGCTCGAGCGCCCGGCGCCGCGCACCCTCCATCCGGCCCAAGCCTACGCTCCCGGAAGCGCACTCGATGCTAGACTCGGCAACCTGAGGAGCGCGATGTGGCGACGCGACTGACCCGCCGCACCTCACCCGAGGCGCTCGGCCTCTCCGCCGACGACCTCCGCTCCATGTACCGCACGATGGTCACGGCCCGTCTCGTGGACGAGGCCGCCTTCCGTCTCAACCGCCAGGGCAAGGCGCCCTTCGTCGTTCCCGTCTCCGGCCACGAGGGGTGCCAGGTGGGAACGGCCTGGGCCCTGGAGCGCGGTCGGGACGTCTGGGTCCCCTACTACCGCGACGTGGGCGTCGTCCTCGTGGCCGGGATGACGCCGTACGACATCTTCCTCGGTCTGTTCGCCAAGGCCGACGACCCGAGCTCGGGCGGTCGGCAGATGCCGAACCACTGGGGCTCGCGGCGCCTCGGGATCATCTCGCACTCCTCCCCCATCGCCTCCCAACTCCCCCACGCCGTGGGGATCGCCTACGCGATCCGCTACCGGGGGGAGGACGCCGTCGTCGGCTCCTGGTTCGGCGAGGGGGCGACCAGCGAGGGGATCTGGCACGAGGCCCTGAACTTCGCGGGGATCCATCGCCTCCCGGTGGTCTTCGTGTGCGAGAACAACCGGTACGCGATCTCCGTCGCGCAGAACAAGCAGATGGCGATCGAGGACGTGGCCGACCGAGCCGCCGCCTACGGCTTCCCCGGCGTCGTCGTCGACGGCAACGACGTGCTCGCCTGCTACGCGGCGATGAAGGAGGCGGTCGCCCGGGCCCGCGCCGGCGAGGGACCCACCCTCATCGAGGCCAAGACGTACCGCTACTTCCCCCACACCTCCGACGACGACGACCGCACGTACCGCAGCCGCGAGGAGGTGGAGGAGGCCCGGCGCCGCGACCCCATCCGGCGGTTCGAGCGCGTCCTCCTCGACCTCGGCGTGCTCACCGCCTCGGACCCGGAGCAGATCGCCGCCGAGATCAAGGAGGACGTGGAGCGGCGGATCGACGAGGCCTGGGCGGCCCCCGACCCCGACCCCGCGACCCTGTACCGGCACGTCTTCGCCGAGCCCGTGGACCCGTGACCGAGAAGAACGTCGTCACCGCGATCCACGACGCCCTCCACGACGCCATGGCCGCCGACGACCGCGTCGTCGTCCTCGGCGAGGACGTGGGAGCTCGCGGCGGCGTGTTCCGGGTGACCCAGGGGTTCCTGGAGGAGTTCGGCGAGGCGCGCGTGATCGACACCCCCCTCGCCGAGGGCGCCATCGTCGGCATCGCGGTGGGGATGGCCCTCCACGGCCTGCTCCCCGTGGCCGAGATCGAGTTCGCCGACTTCATCCACCCGGCCTTCGACCAGATGGTGAGCGAGGTCGCCCGGATGCGCTACCGGTCCAACGGCGACTTCGGCCTGCCGATGGTGGTGCGCGCCCCGTGGGGCGGCGGCGTCCACGGCGCCCTGTACCACTCGCAGTCGGTGGAGGCGTTCTTCGCCCACGTGCCGGGACTCAAGGTCGTGGTCCCCTCCACCCCCTACGACGCCGCCGGGATGCTCCGGGCCGCCATCGCCGACCCGGACCCGGTCCTGTTCCTGGAGCACAAGCGGACCTACCGCCTCATCTCGGGCGAGGTCCCCGACGAGCCCTACGCGGTCCCCATCGGCCCCGCGGACGTGAAGCGCGAGGGGACGGACCTCACGGCGATCTCCTACGGGCTCATGCTCCACCACTGCCTGGAGGCCGCCGCGCGCCTGGAGCGCGAGCACGGGATCTCCGTCGAGGTCGTGGACGTCCGGACGCTGAACCCGCTCGACCGGGAGACGATCCTCGCCTCCGTCCGCAAGACCGGCAAGGCGATGGTCGTCTACGAGGACAACCGCACCTACGGCGCCGGCGCCGAGATCGTCGCCACCATCGCCGAGGAGGCCCTGTTCGACCTGGACGGGCCGCTCGTGCGGATCGGCGGACCCGACGTCCCGGCGATGGGCTTCGCCACCAACCTCGAGCACGCCTTCCTGCCCGACGTCGACCTCATCGCCGCGCGGATGCTGGAGCTCGCCCGGTTCTGAGCGAGCCTTGAGCATCCCCCGGGTCGAGCCGATGATGGGGGAGGTGGGGGACGACCGATGAGCGAGCCACGACCGCGCAACGGTGGGGGCCTGCGGGACCTCCTGGCGATCTCGGCGATCCTCGCCGTCCTGCTCGGGCTCGCCTCACGCCTCCACCTGCTCGAGGAGCTCATCGGGGCCGCGCACCGCCGTCTCGGCGCCGCGGAGGACGAGGTCGTCTTCGGGCTCCTCCTCGCCACCGCCGGGCTCGCCGCCTTCGCCACCCGCCGCTGGCTCTTCGAGCGCCGGGAGCAGCGGGCCCGATGGGACGCCGAGACCCGCTACCGCGCCCTCATCGAGCACATGCCCGCCGTGCTCTACACGCGTGGCCCGACCACCCGGGCGGGGCCCGGGGCGGTCCGCTACGTGAGCCCGCAGGTGGAGCGGATCCTGGGCTTCACCCGCGAGGAGTGGCGCGCGGATCCGAGGCTCTGGCGGCGACGGATCCACCAGGAGGACCGGGACCGCGTCATCGAGGCCGCCCACCGCGCCGAGGGCGCCGGCGAGCCGCTCGCCGCCGAGTACCGGTTCCTCCGCAAGGATGGGTCCGAGATCTGGGTGCGGGACGAGGCGGTGGTCGTCGAGCGGGACCGTCGCGGTCGCCCCGTGCTGATCCAGGGGTTCCTGTACGACATCACGGAGCGGAAGCGGGCGGAGGAGGCGGTCCGCGAGACCGAGGCCCGCTACCGCGCCCTCGTGGAGCAGGTCCCGGCGGTCACGTACACCTGGGATCCTTCGGTGGCGCCGGGCGCCGCCCCGGCCCCCTTCGTGAGCCCCCAGATCCAGCACCTCCTCGGCTACACGCCCGAGGAGTGGCTGGCCAACCCGATGCTCTGGCACGAGCGGATCCACGAGGAGGACCGCGGGCCGGTGCTCGAGGCGTGGGACCTCGCGGTGCGCACGCGCGCTCCCTTCCGGGCCGAGTACCGGGTCCGGGCCCGCGACGGTCGCTGGCTCTGGATCCGGGACGAGGCCGCGCCCGTCTCCGGGAACCGCGACACGCCGCGTCTGTACCAGGGCGTGATGTACGACATCACCGAGCGCAAGCTGGCCGAGGAGGCCCTGCGGGAGAGCGAGCGGCGCGAGCGCGAGGCGGCGGAGCGCCTCCGGGCGCTGGACGAGATGAAGAACACGTTCCTGGCCGCCGTCTCCCACGAGCTCCGCAGCCCGCTCACCTCGATCCTCGGTCTCGCGGTGACCCTGGAGCAGACCCCGCTCCCCGACGAGGAGCGGGCCGACCTGCTCGCGCGGCTCACGGCGAACGCCCGCAAGCTCGACCGGCTCCTCACGGACCTCCTCGACATCGACCGGCTGAACCGGGGCATCGTCGCCCCGGTGTACCGGGTCACCGACGTCGGCGCCCTCGTCGGCCGCACCGTCGAGAGCCTGGACGCCCTCGGCGAGCGCGCCGTCTCGCTCCAGCTCGAGCCGGTCGTGGCCGAGGTCGACCCCGCCAAGGTCGAGCGGATCGTGGAGAACCTGCTCGCGAACGCCGCGCGCCACACGACGCCGGACGCCCGGATCTGGGTCCGGGTCACCGCCGAGGGCGACGGCGTCGTGATCGCCGTGGAGGACGACGGACCCGGCGTCCCACCGGAGCTCCGCGAGGAGATCTTCCGGCCGTTCCGCCAGGGGCCGACGGCCTCCCCCCACGCGCCGGGGACGGGGATCGGGCTCTCGCTGGTCGCGATGTTCGCCGAGCTCCACGGCGGGCGCGCCTGGGTGCAGGACCGCGAGGGCGGCGGGGCCTCGTTCCGCGTGTTCCTCCCGGCCCGCCCCGCCGCGCCGTCCAGCCTCGAGACCCTGCGCATCCCCGGGGCCCGATAGACTCGACCCGTGCTCGATCACAACCCGCACGGCCGCCGCCTGTACCTGCCGATCGTGGGCGTGAACGGGCAGCCCTCGACACCCTCGACGGAGCGCAAGCCGCCCTGGCTCAAGGTCCGCCTGCGCACCGGCCCCAACCTGGCGGAGGTGCGTCGCATCGTCCGCGAGGGTCGCCTGCACACGGTGTGCGAGGAGGCCTCCTGCCCGAACCTCTCGGAGTGCTGGGAGGAGCGCGAGGCCACCTTCCTCATCCTCGGCGACCGGTGCACCCGCCGGTGCGGCTTCTGCGACGTGATGACGGCCAAGCCGGGGCCCGTGGACGAGGACGAGCCGAGGCGGATCGCCGAGGCGGTCCGGGCCATGGGCCTCCGCTACGCGGTCCTCACCGGCGTCGCCCGCGACGACCTCCCCGACGGCGGCGCGCGGATCTGGGCCGCCGCGATCCGCGCGATCCGCGAGGCCGTCCCGGGTTGCGGGGTCGAGGTCCTCCCCAGCGACTTCAAGGGGGGCGAGCGCGACATCGCGACCGTGCTCGACGCGGGGCCCGACGTCTTCGCCCACAACCTGGAGACCGTCCGCCGCCTCCACCCGCGGATCCGACCGGCCTTCGGCTACGACCGGTCCCTGGAGGTCCTGCGGTTCGCCAAGCGGTACCGCCCCGGCCAGGTGACGAAGTCGAACCTCATCGTGGGCATGGGCGAGCGCCCCGAGGAGCTCCTGGAGGCCCTCCGCGACCTGGCCGAGGCTGGGTGCGAGATCGTCACGATCGGACAGTACCTGCGCCCGACGCCCCACCACCTGCCGGTCGACCGCTTCGTGCACCCCGACGAGTTCGCCGAGCTGAAGCGGGCCGGCGAGGCGATGGGGATCGCCCACGTCGAGGCCGGCCCGCTCGTCCGCTCGAGCTACCACGCCGGCCGCCAGCTGCGGCGGGCGCGGGAAGCGCAGGGAGTCGGCCTGTAAGCCGGGTTCTGTACCGACCCTCGCGGGTCGGCGGCGGCCATCTCTCTGAGCGCCCGCGACCGAGGTCGCGTCGGCGCCCCGGCGCGTCCCGGAGGACGCGGCACGTGCGGCCTACCCGGGAGCTCGGGCGGGCCACCCTCCCGCCGGCGATGCCGGCTGCGCTCCCTGCTTGGCCTTGCTCCGGGTGGGGCTTGCCGAGCCGGACCGGTCACCCGGTCCGCTGGTGAGCTCTTACCTCACCGTTTCACCCTTGCTCGCGCGGTCGCCCGCGCGGGCGGTCTGTTCTCTGTGGCGCTTTCCGCGAGGTCGCCCCCGCCTGGGTTTCCCCAGCACCCTGCCCTGTGGAGCCCGGACTTTCCTCGACCGGCCCGAAGGCCGACCGCGGCCGCCCGGCCGACTCCCTGCGGAGAGTATAGGCCGCGTATCATCGGCCCCATCCATGCGGCGGCACCTCGCGCTCGCGGCGGTCGTCCTCGCGCTCGGGGGCTGCGCCCGCGCGCCGGTCGGACCCATCGCGCCCCTCGCCCTGGAACAGGTGTCTCCCGCGCCCGCGCTCATCGACGCCTCCGCACGGGAGACCGTCCTCGGGTTCGTCCACGCCTACGCGGCCAGCCCGCTCGACGGCGGCGCCGCCCTCGCCCGGCTCGTCGACGGGCCGGAGCTCCAGCGGTGGGCGACCTGGCTGGGGGTGCGGCAGGCCCAGTTCCCGGGCGGGATCGTGGGACGGGTCGAGCTCCGGCACGTGCGCTTCCTCGGGACGGAGCCGCTCGCGGGAGCCGTGGGCGCCCGGGTCGCCCTCGGCGCCACGGTCCGGTTCACCTTCGCCCCCGACGAGGGCGACCCCTTCGAACGAGCGCGGATCCTCGACGGCCCGGTCACGCTCGCGAGCGTCCGGCCCGGCGACTGGCGGATCATCGACTTCACCCGCGACGGGATGCCGATGACCGACGGCATCCAGCTCTTCCGCGACGAGGTCCGCGCCGAGGGGGGCGTCTCGGTCCGCCTCGATTCCCTGTTCATGTTCCCGCCGCAGTGGCAGTTCAACCTGGTGATCGAGAACCGCTCGCGCCGGCCGATCCGGCTCGACCCCGACGCCACCGGCCTCTACGTCGAGCGGATCGACGGCTCCTTCGAGCGGTACGAGGGCGTCCCGTCCCTGGCGCTCGACGTCCCCCTCCCACCGGACCGCGGGACCCAGGCCCTCCTCGCCTTCCCCCAGCAGGACTCGGCTGAGGGCCGCTCCCTCGTCCTCACGTTCTGGCACGACGGCCGGCCGCTCCGCTTCTCGTTCCCCCTGGAGGACCTCGTCAGCTCGGTCCCGCCGCCTCCTCCCATGGACGCGGGCCCGACGGCCGGCTGAGCTCACCCGCGGCGAGCATCGCGTCGACCCCCCGGTTGGCCAGGCGGTCGGCCGCCCGGTTCAGCTCGCGGGGCACGTGCTCGTAGGTCACGCGGTCGAAGGACCCGGCGAGCTCGCGGACCTTGCGGTGCAGACGCTGCAGCGCCGGGTTCTTCACCCGGAAGCGCCCCTCCAGCTGCTCGATCAGGAGGCGGCTGTCCGATCGCAGGACGACCTGGCGGGCGCCGAGCTCCCGAGCCCGCCGGAGCCCCTCGATGGCCGCGGTGTACTCGGCCTGGTTGTTCGTGGCCACGCCGACCCCGAGCGCGATCTCGTCCAGGACCCGCCCCTCCGCGTCGGCGATCACGACGCCGATCCCGGCCGGCCCCGGGTTGCCCCGGGCGGCGCCGTCGCAGTGCACGATCAGGCGAGCACGAGGATCCGGCGGCAGTGCTCGCACCTCCCGACGCCCTCGGTGTGCTTGAGGCGGTCGAGCTCGAGGGCGGAGAGCTTCTCGTGACACGCCTGGCAGACGCCGTCCACCAACGCCGCCGCCCCGATCCCGTCCTTCTTGCTCCGCAGGTCGTCGTAGAGCTCGAGGAGCTCCGGGTCGAGCTCGGCGGCGAGGGCCGCGCGGCGGGCGCGGAGCGTCTCGAGCTCCGCCGCGATCCGTCCGAGCTCCTCCT
>BEHO01000045.1 GCA_002898915.1 bacterium HR12 | reverse complement strand
CGACGACACGATTGTCCTCAACGCCCGCAGTGCGTCGGGAACGACGTTCTGTCTCGCGAAGGACACGAGTTCAGGCGGGGGCCAGGTGTATGGCAACGTGGCCTCCGTCACGTACGCGGGCTGCACGGGCGGCTGGTAAGAACCCGCACGGCGGGCGAGTTGTCGAAGAAGGGGCGGCCGAGGCCGCCCCTTCTTCCTCTTCAAGGTTCTCCATGGGCCGGCCGATACCGTTCCCATGCGGAGGAACGACCGGGAAGCGGAGATCGGGGGCGACGACGGCTTCAGCGTCGTCGAGCTCATGGTGGTGATCCTGGTCGTGGGGCTCCTGATCGCCATCGCCCTGCCGACGTACCTCGGAGCTCGGGCACGGGCCGCCGACCGAGCGCTCCAGACGGACATGCGGACCGGGCTCGCCGCGGCGCTCGCGTACTACGCGCAGACCCGGGACTGGACCGGCTTCGACCGGGCCCAGGCCGTCAGCGAGGAGCCTCGCATCCCGTGGGGGGAGGGGCCCGCGCCGCCGGACCGGGGGGAGGTCTCGATCCACGTCCACGAGGACCAGGAGCTCCTGCTCGTCGGGCTCTCCTCGAGCGGCACGTACTTCTGCCTGGCGCAGGTGCCGGGCAGCCCCTCGACGGCCAGGGGCCGAGGCGACACCTTCGCGGAGGTCGACACGGTCGCCGAGTGCACCGGCGGCTGGTAGGGGGCCGCTGGCCGGGGCTCCGGACCCAGCTCAAGGGCGACCCCCGTTCGCCCGATGCTTACCGAGAAGGGTTCGAGATCGGTATGACCACGGCGCGCGACCTCCTCGAGAAGGTCCGGGCTCGGCTGCACGCCGAGCACGGCTTCAGCCTGCTCGAGACGGTCATCGCGATCGGCGTGATCTTCGCTTCCCTCGTCGCCCTCTCCTACACCGCGACCGTGGGGTTCGGCTACGAGTCCCTCGCTCGTCAGCGACAGACGGCGACGGCGCTCGCGAACGGCACGATGGAGCAGGCGCGCGGCCTGGCGTACGCGAAGATCCAGACGGGGATGCTGACGAGCGATCTCGCGGGCGACCCGAACATCGTGAGCGGTTGCGCCGGGGATCCCGCGGGGACCTACCGCTTCCTCTCCTGCACGCGGGGCGCGGTCCCGGGCTCGGGGGAGAAGATCGTGCACAGCGCCGCGGCGACCAACCCTACGGCGCCCATCGTCCCGCACGTGAGCACGGTGACCGAGAACGGTATCGACTTCACGATCCGCACGTACGTGACGAACGACTGCACCACGATCGACGGCACGACCTGCACGGCGCTCGACCCGTACCGCGTGACCGTCATCGTGACGTGGACCGGCGGACGTTCCTACCCCACCAAGCTGGTCCGCCTGCAGAGCCTCTTCTACTCGCCCACGGGCTGCCGCTCGACGGAAACGCATCCCTACGCCGCGCCGTGCCAGCCGTTCTTCTTCGGGACCGCGACGGTCCCCCGGGGTGAGGTCCACCTCGAGCGGACGTCGGGGAGCGCCGTGGGCATCCGCGACACGAGCTTCGTGAGCGGGGACCTGTTCCTCCCGTCGGTCGAGTCCAGCGTCCAGCACGAGCAGATGACCGACGCCCAGGCCGGGTACACGCCGACCGGGATCCAGTTGGTGGACGGCTCGGGGACCCGGACGGCCGGGGGGACCACGGAGGTGACGGCGGCGGCCGACACCGATCCGGGTTCCGCGACGATGAGCGAGTACGACAGCTCCACGTACGCGGGGGCGGCGGCCTCCTCCCTCAGCACGGGGACCGACAACGTGCTCACCCTCACCTCTCCCGCCGGGGACTCGGGCGCCTCGGCTGCGACCACGGAGTCGGGCGCCGTCAACGTCTGCCCGCTCCCGTCGGACACGAACGAGAGCGATGGACGCCCGTGCGCGGCATCGCGGTTCCAGCAGGGCGGAGATCTCCTCGCCGCGCTCACCCTCAACGACAACGCCCCCCTCGGGACCGCCACGCTGGTGCGTGTCGGGGCGCCGAGCGAGCCCACGAAGACCTTCGCGGATCTCGTGCTCTACCCCGAGAGCTCCACGATGCTGCCGAACCTGACCGGGTGCGCCCCGGTGAGCGGCGCCGACGGGTGCCTCGAGCAGTCGGCGGTGCGCCGCCTCGGGACCATCAACCTGGGGGGGCTGCCCTCGGCCCTGGCCGGGCCCGCCAACTGGGCTGGGGCGAACGCCTGGAACGGGTACCTGGTCTCGATCGTCGGCTACGCCGACCGGGTGGCCGCCCCCGTCGGCCGGCAGGTCCTCCCCTCCGCCACCTCCGGCTCGGCCGTGCCGGCCCCCTCGGCGGGCGTGACGGGCGGGACCGTCTACTACTGGGACCCCGCCACCGGAGCCTACGCGAGCCGGTCGGTCACCGACGCGGGGCTCGCCACCGCGCTGGAGGCGTCGTCGGTGACGGTCACGGGGACGGTGGATGGTGACGCCGTGACGGTCACGATCTCGGTGGTTCCCGGGAGCGTGACGACGGGGAGCACGGCGACGGCGACGGCGACGGGTGGCGCCGGCGGCCTCAGCCGGACGGAGGCGAGCGCGCAGGCCACCCCGCCGAAGCTGTCCGTCCGCTACCGGGTCTGGATCAACGGCGGGCAAGAGGTGGACCTCACGCTCTCCGTGAACCTCAAGACGATGGAGGCGCGCGGCCTCTACGCGCCGGCGCCGCTGGCGGGGTCGTGATGGGCGGGCTGGTGCGGACGTCGCGGCAGCTGTCTCGGGAGGAGGGGATGACCCTCGTCGAGCTCCTGGTGGCCATCTCCATCCTCGGGATCGTCGCGCTCGTGTTCACGAGCACGCTGGGCGCGGTGCAGCGACGGGTGGTCGACCAGGAGCGGCTCAGCCGGACCCTGGATCAGGCCCGCCTCGCCATCCAGCAGCTCGATCGGGAGATCCGCTCGGGCAACGTGCTGTACGACCCGGCGTTGGAGAACGCGGGCATCCCGTCGTGCGCCGGGTGCCTGCCCGGATACACCCTCCGCGTCTACACGCAGTCCAACGCGCCCACGCGCGGTGGGTACCGGTGTGGGCTCTGGCAGATCGACGACCAGCGGCGCCTGCTCGTGCGCTACTGGCCGCCGTCGGACCCGGCCGACGCGACGGCCTGGCGGGTCGTGGCCACGGGGGTCGTGAACCGGGAGCTCTCGGAGCCGGCCTTCGAGCTGGAGGACGACCCTCTGAAGGGCGATCGGACGGTGAACGTGTCGCTCGCGGTGAACGAGGACCTGGCGAACCGCCCCGGACAGACGGTTCGCGTCCAGGCCTCGCTCACCGGGCGCAACACCTCCTACGACTACCCGGTCAACGTCTGCGCGCAGGTGCCCGCGTGAGGAGGCGAACGACGATGCTGCTCCGGATCAGGCGAGACGAACGAGGGATGGCGATGGTGATGGCGCTCCTCGTCACCTTCGTCGTGCTGCTGCTCGGCGTGACCGTGATCCAGATGGCGATCCACCAGAGCGAGCAGAGCGGGCTCGACCGCAAGCGGGTCCAGTCGGTGAGCGCTGCCGAGGCTGGCCTCAACGAGGCCTACAGCTACCTGACGAAGCCGCCCGGCGGTCTCGCCTCGATGTCCGAGACCCTGTCGGGGAGCGTCGGCTCCGGCCCGGGGGGCTCGAGGTTCGACGTGACCATCACCTACTTCGCGGACGAGGAGGGGACGACGGTGATGCACCCGCCGTTCTCGAGCTCGTCCTACCCGCGCTCGGCGCTGATCCGCTCCGTGGGCACCTCGAACGATCGGGCGACCCGCACCATGGAGACGTTCGTGGTCCTCTCACCCGTCATCGCCGGGTTCGACGGCGCCGTGGTCTCCAACTCGACCACCACGTTCACGAACCGGTTCACGATCAACGGGTACCTCGGGAACGACGGGAACGTGTACGTGCTGAACGGCGACTTCAACGTGCCCTCGGGCCTGGAGACGATCAAGGGGAACGTCTACGTGCCGACCGGGAGCGCCACCCTGGCGACCCAGGTCCACGTCTACGGGACCGTGTGGGCGCTGAACTCGGTGACCCTGAACCATCCTCAGGTCATCGTGGACGGGGATATCAAGTCCACCCAGGCGGGGATCGCGGTGACCCAGGGGACGGTGAGCGGGCGCGGCTACTACTGCACCACCGCGAGCGGGACGAACCGGATCGCCGGCGGGGCTCAGCAGACCTGTAGCCTCGGGCCACCGCCGACCCAGCCCTTCCCCCAGATCAAGTACGTGCCCTCGGACTGGGCGAACAGCGACCCGCCGTACACGAACTTCCAGACCTTCACGAGCTGCACCGCGGCGCGGGACTACATCCAGAACACGGGGACGTACGCGGGCACGGGGTTCAGCGGTCGCAACGTGGGGGCGACCGTCGTCTACATCAACAACGCCACGTGCACGCTCGACATGACGAACAACGCGAGGATCCAGCTCAACGACAACCTGGCGATCATCACCCGAGGCGGCGTGTACTTCTCGCAGCGGAGCACCTGGAACGGCGTGACCGGCACGAAGTACCTGCACATCATCAGCGCCTACCCGGACACGGGGACGCCGTCCTGCCCCACGCAGAACGTCCGGATCGGCCAGAACACCGGCTTCGACGCGTACGTCTCGGCCATCGTGTACTCGCCCTGCAAGGTCACGATGGAGAACAACAACACCGCCTTCCAGGGGCAGGTGATCGGGCAGCAGGTGGAGATCGGGAACAACTTCACCATGAACTACCTCCCCGTGAAGGTGCCGGGCCAGAACGTGGTGGGGTTCGATCAGGACATCGCCTACATCCGCGAGGTGGTCTCGTAGGCGCGGTCCGACCGGGCGGCGTGCGGTAGCGTTCCCGGGACCATGACGGCCCTCGAGACCTGGCTGCGCGTCGCCGTGGCGCTCCCCCTCGGGCTGGCCGTGGGCAGCTTCCTCACCGTGGTGGTGCACCGCGTGCCGGCGGGGGGGTCGGTGGTGCGCCCCCGCTCCCGCTGTCCGTCCTGCGGCGAGCCCATCCGCGCCCGGGACAACGTGCCCGTGCTGTCGTGGCTCCTCCTCCGGGGGCGGTGCCGCTCGTGCGGCGCCCGGATCCCCGTCGCCTACCCGCTCCTCGAGCTCGCCACCGGCGGCCTGTTCGTGGGGGCGGCGCTCCGGCACCCCGACCCATGGCGGGCCGCGCTCCTCGCGCCCTTCCTCGCCGTGCTCCTCGCGCTCTCGGTGATCGACGCCCGGACGAAGCGGCTCCCCAACCGGATCGTGTACCCGTCCCTCGTCGTGGGGGCGGGGTACCTGCTCCTCGCGTGGGTGGCCGGCGGGCCGGTGGATCTCGTCAGGGCGGGTCTCGGGCTCCTCGCCTACGGCGGGGGGCTCTTGATCGTGGCCCTCATCTCGCCGCGGGGGATGGGGATGGGCGACGTGAAGCTCGCGGCCCTCATCGGTCTCGTCCTCGGGGCCCTCGGCCTCCGGTACGTGGCGGTGGCCGCAGGTCTCGGGATCCTCTTCGGCGGGGTAGGGGCGGTCGCCGCGCTCCTGGCCGGGGCGTCCCGCGAGCAGGCGGTGCCGTTCGGCCCGTTCCTCGCGGCGGGGGCCGCGGTCGCCGTGTTCGTCGCGCCCGAGCTCGCCGACCTCTACCTCCGCCTGCTCACCCCCTGACGCCCCGGCGAGCGCGATGGTCGCGGGAAAGCCTTGCCGTTGCGCCTGTGATTCCTGAAAAGAAGTGCTAATTACATCTATGTAATTCACTCTACCGTGCCGAAAGTAGTCACGTGGGAGTATTGACTACGGATGTGGCACTTGTTACGTTGCGCGACCCAGGGATGATGAGGGGCGCATGATGCGGATGTTGAACATGAGCATGATGTTGAAGATGTGGCGGATGTGGGAGTTGTGACGGATGAGCAAGCGGAGGCCGTTCGTCGGGGATCGCCTGCTCACGGTGGCCGAGGTCGCCGCCACGATGCGCGTCTCGAACATGACCGTCTACCGGCTCATCAAGAGCGGGCAGCTGGCGGCCATCCGCGTGGGCAAGAACTACCGGATCCGCGAGTCGGACGTGGACCGCTACCTGTCCGAGCGGTCGGTGTAGGGGGCGGGCATGCCGAAGGGGACGCGACGGGCGTGGGAGGCGGGCGACCGGCTGCTCACGGTGGCCGAGGTCGCCGCCACGATGCGCGTCTCGAACATGACGGTCTACCGGCTCATCAAGGCCGGTGAGCTCCCGGCGCTGCGGGTGGGGAAGAACTACCGGGTCCGCGAGTCGGACGTGGACCGGTACCTCGCGGCGCGCTCGGTCGAGGTGGAGGGGGCGTAGGGGTGGCCAGGACGAGGATCGGCGTGGACGTCGGGTCGACCGCCGTGCGGGTGGCCGAGGTCGTCCCGGGCGACGTGCCGGTGGTGGTCCGGGCCGGCCAGGTCCCTCTGCCTCCGGGCGCCGTGGAGGCCGGAGAGGTCCGGCAGCCCGAGGTCGTGTCGCAGGCGCTGCGCGAGCTCTGGAGCGTGACCAAGGTCAAGGGGCGCCAGGTCTACCTCGGCGTCGGCAACCAGCGGCTCGTGGTCCGCGAGATCGTGCTCCCGTGGCTCCCGGAGAAGGAGCTCCGGGCCTCCCTCGGCTTCCAGGTCCAGGAGTTCATCCCCATGGCGGTCGAGGAGGCGGTCCTCGACTTCGATCTCCTCGGCGAGGAGGAGCAGGGCGGTCGTCGCATGATGCGGATCCTCCTCGCGGCGGCGCACAAGCCGATGATCGACGCCCTGGTGCAGGCGGCGATGGGGGCGAAGCTCCGGCCGCTCGGGATCGACCTCAACCCCCTGGCCCTGGTGCGAGCGATCGGCACGTCGGACGTGGCCCTCGATCTCGACCGGCCGGGCGACGAGGCCATCATCGACGTCGGTGCCCACGTCACGGTGATGTGCGTGCACGAGCGCGGCCTCGCGCGGTTCGTGCGGATCCTCCCCTCCGGCGGCCGCGACATCACCCTCGCGATCGCGCGGGGCCTGGGGGTGGAGGACGACGTGGCCGAGCGGCTGAAGCGCGGCCAGGAGATCGAGGGCGGGCCGAGCCCGGAGGACGTGCGCCGGATCGCGGTGACGCGGCTCGGCGCCTTCGTCGACGAGGTCCGCTCCTCGCTGGAGTTCTACGCGGCGCAGGTGCCCGGGGCGCGGATCGCCCGGGTCCTCGCCGTCGGTGGCGGCTCGAAGCTCGAGGGCTTCATGGAGGTCCTCCAGCAGCGGATCCCCGTGCCGGTGGACCGCGGCCGCCTGTTCGAGAAGGTCAAGTCCGAGCTGGACCAGACGCCCGAGGCCGCGGCGGAGACCGAGCCGGTCCTCCCGGTGGCCGTCGGGCTCGCGATCCCCGGACGGAGGCGTTCGTGAGTCAGGTGAACCTCCTTCCCCCCGAGATCCGCCTGCGGGAGCAGGTCCGCCGGCGGATGGCGCTCGTCGCCGGCGCGGGCGTGGTCGTGCTCGCGCTCATCGGCGCCTTCTACCTGACCCAGACGATGCAGCTCGCGTCGGTCCGGGACGAGCTGGCGGAGCAGCAGCGCGCCAACGAGCAGCTGCGGGCACAGATGTCCGAGCTGCAGCCCTTCGCCGAGCTTCAGG
>BEHO01000044.1 GCA_002898915.1 bacterium HR12 | reverse complement strand
CCGGGCACGCCTACCGGACGCGCGCCAAGATCGCCGAGGTCATGGGCCCCTTCGAGGGGTACCCGCCGAACCGGGACGCCATGCTTCGGGTGATCCGCAAGCACCGCGCGGCGGTGGACGAGATCGACGGCGACCTCGTCCCGGAGGCGCTGCTCTCGGCGGCGCGCAACGCCTGGGACGAGGCCGTCTCCCTCGGCGAGCGGTTCGGGTTCCGCAACGCGCAGGCCACGGTGCTCGCTCCGACCGGCACGATCGGGCTGATGATGGATTGCGACACGACCGGCATCGAGCCGGAGCTCGCCCTGGTGAAGACGAAGAAGCTCGTGGGCGGCGGCTCGATGCGCTTCGTGAACCAGACGGTGCCGCGCGCCCTGGAGCGCCTGGGGTACGCGCCCGACCAGATCGAGGACATCGTGGCCTACATCGCCGAACACAACTCGGTGGTGGACGCGCCGCACCTGAAGCCCGAGCACTACCCGGTGTTCGACACCGCCATGGGCGACCGGCCGATCCACTACATGGGGCACGTGCGGATGATGGCCGCGGCGCAGCCCTTCATCTCGGGCGCGATCAGCAAGACGGTGAACATGCCGGAGGACGCCACGGTCGAGGAGGTCGAGCAGCTCTTCATGGAGGCGTGGCGGCTCGGGCTCAAGGCCATCGCGATCTACCGGGACAACTGCAAGGTGGCGCAGCCGCTCTCGGCCGACCGCAAGGCCAAGCCGGGGGAGCCGAAGCAGGAGCCGGAGGCGCTGGCCCGACCCGTGCGTCGCCGCCTGCCGCGGAGCCGGCCCTCGATCACCACGAAGTTCGAGGTCGGCGGGGCCGAGGGGTACATCACGGCCTCCTCCTACCCGGACGACGGGCTCGGGGAGATCTTCCTGAAGACCTCGAAGCAGGGGTCCACGCTCGCCGGGCTGATGGACGCCTTCTCGATCGCCGTGTCCATCGCCCTCCAGTACGGCGTGCCGCTCGAGGCCTTCGTGGAGAAGTTCACGAACATGAAGTTCGAGCCCTCGGGGATGACCAACGACCCCGACATCCGGTTCGCCTCGTCCCTGGTGGACTACGTGTTCCGCCGCCTGGCCCTGGACTTCCTGCCGCCGGAGAAGCGGGAGGCCCTCGGGATCCGCTCGGTGGCGGAGCGGACCGAGCTCGCGAAGAACGGTGGCGCGCCGGCCCCCGGCGCGGCCGCGGAACCGTCCGCGCCGGCGCGCGAGCCCATCGAGCTCCGCGGGGCGCCGAGGACGCAGGCGGCGGACGCGCCCCTCTGCTACGCGTGCGGGTCGCAGATGCAGCCCTCGGGCTCCTGCTACGTCTGCCCGAGCTGCGGGAGCACGAGCGGCTGCTCGTAGGCGGGACGGTTCCGGGGCCGGGGGAGGCCGCGCCCCCCGGCCCCGCCGCCTGGTAGGGTCCGGACCCGATGGAGCTGCCGTTCAAGCGCCTGGATCCCGACGCGCCGCTGCCGGAGCGGGCCCACCCGGGCGACGCCGGGCTCGACCTGCGCTCGATGGTGGACGTGGTCGTGGAGCCGGGGGCGCGCGCCCTCATCCCGACCGGGCTCGCGGTGGCCATCCCCGAGGGCCACGCGGGGCTCGTCCTCCCGCGCTCAGGCCTGGCGGCTCGGCAGGGACTCACGATGGCCAACGCGCCCGGACTGATCGACGCCGGGTACCGGGGCGAGATCATCTGCGCGGTGGTGAACCTGGACCGGGAGCACGCGGTGCGGATCGCCCGGGGCGACCGGATCGCGCAGCTGGTGATCGTGCCGGTCCCCGAGGTGCGGCCGGTCCTCGTGGACGAGCTGCCCCCCTCGGCGCGGGGGGAGGGGGGGTTCGGCTCCACCGGGACCCGGTGAGCGGTTGAAGCTCCCCGGTTCCGCGCCTAGACTCGGATGCGCGCGGACGTGGCTCAGTTGGTAGAGCACCACCTTGCCAAGGTGGGGGTCGCGGGTTCGAGTCCCGTCGTCCGCTCGGATCGAGGGGCCCGGCCTGGGCCCCTCGCGCGTGCCCAGGCTAGACTGGAGCTGCGGCGGGGTGGCCGAGTGGTCAGGCAAGGGTCTGCAAAACCCTGTACACCGGTTCGATTCCGGTCCCCGCCTCGAGAACCGCCGCGGATGGGGTACCATCCGGGGCGTGATGGGCGCTTAGCTCAGGGGGAGAGCGCTTCCTTGACGAGGAAGAGGTCAGAGGTTCAAATCCTCTAGCGCCCACGAACCGCAGGTCCGGTCCTTCTCCGAGTGGTGTGCGACCGTCCTGCGCGGCCCGTCGCCGGTACCTCCCGCGGGTCAGTACTCCACGTCGAGGGAGGCCATGATCTCGGGGAACGAGGCGAAGGGCCCCTGCAGCCCCATGAGGGCGATCAGGTCACCCGAGACCCGGAGCTTCCCCGTCATGAACGCGCTGACCTGCTCGAGCTCTCCCTTCGCGATGGCGACGGCCGTCGCGTAGCTCTGGGTCACCACGGCGTCGGGCGCCTCGATGTCGCCCAGCCCGAGGTCGACGACCCCATCCTCGACGCGGACCCAGTAACGCACCTCGCCGCCGTCCACGTCCGTGATGACGTTCTGGAGCCGGACCCGTTGGCCGGCGATCCCCTCGCGGAAGGCCGGGTCCGCGTTGAGGGCCGCCTTGAAGGCCTCGGCCCACTCCGGTGAGAGGAACCGTACCGCCACCGTCGTCACCTCCTCACCCGCCGTCACATCAGTCCGAGGGAGCTCGCGTGCCGCATGAAGGAGCTCACGACCGAGGGGTCCACGACGGCGTCGACCACCGCCGGCCCGTCCCGCGCCGCCCGTGCCGCCCGCTCCAGGGCCGGCGCGAGCTGCTCGGGCGTCTCGACCCGTTCGCCGTGGCCGCCCACGGCCCGGGCGAGCTCGTCGTGGCGGATGGGCGACGGCTCCCGCCAGGGTCCGTTGTTCGCCACCACCACGAGGACACCGAGACGGTGTCGGGCGGCGGTCTCGAGCTCCATGGCGGTCATGCCGAGGGCACCGTCACCCGTGCACAGGTAGACGGGCCCCGAGGGGCGCGCCGCCCGGGCCGCGAGGGCGAACGGCAGGCCCACGCCGAGGGTGCCCATGGCGGAACCGATCATGAGGTTCGTGCCTGGACGGTGGGCCCGGGACATCGCGATCCCCCACACGACGCTGTCGCCCCCGTCGGACACGAACGTGTGGGGACCCCTGGCCTCCGCGAAGGAGGCGAGGTCGCGGGCCACCCGGCCGGGGTGGAGGCCTTCGGCGGGACCCTCGGCCTCCCGGTTCCAGCTGGCTCGGGAGGCGGCGACCCCTCGCCGCGCGTGCTCGCACCACGGGTCCAGGACGCTGGCCGGGCGCGTCCAGCGTGCCGTCAGGGCCTCGAGGGTGGCGGCCACGTCCCCCGCGAGGGCGAGATCCGGCCGGCGGGGGCCCCCGAGGTGCTCGGGACGCACGTCCACCTGCACGATCCGCTGCTCGGCCGGGAAGAGCGGGGGCCCCCCGTACAGGAGGTTCGCGTTGAACCTGGAGCCGAGCACGAGGCAGGCGTCGGCAGACGCGAGGGCGATGCCCCCGTGGACGAGCCCGCCGAGGCAGCGCGGATGTTCGTCGTCGAGGAGACCGCGCGCCGCGCTCGTCGTGACCACGGGGATCCCGGTGCGCTCCGCGAAGGAGCGGAGCGCGTCGGCGGCCCGGGAGAAGAAGGCGCCGGATCCCGCGAGCACCACCGGCCGCTCGGCCGAGCTGAGGAGCTCGACCGCCTGGGCGAGGAGCTCCTCGGGGGGGACGGCGCGGACCGGCGGTTGGGGGTGGCCGGTGGGGTGCTCGGGCGCGTCGGCGGCCGCATCGGCCGACAGGACGTCGAGGGGGATCTCGAGGTACGCGACGCCCGGCGCCCCGACGCAGGCATGGTGCAGGGCCTCGCGGATCGCCGTGGGGGCGCGGGCCGGGAGGAGGCACTCGGCGCGCCACTTCGTCGTCGCGGCGACGAGCGCGAGTTGATCCAGGTCCTGGACCGCGCCGCGACCCCGCTGCGCGATCGCCGTTCGCCCGGCGATGACGACCACCGGAGCGCCGGCCGCCTGGGCTTCGATGATCCCCGGAAGCGCGTTGGCGAGGCCGGGCCCCGCGGTGACCGCGGCGACGCCCGGCTCGGCCGTGGCGAGGGCCCAGCCTTCGGCCGCGAGCACGGCGGCCTCCTCGTGGCGCGTGGTGATCACGCGGAGTCCCTGCGTGGTGGCGGCGTCGAGGAGCGGGTCGATGTGCTCGCCCGGGAGTGCGAACAGCACCCGGACGCCAGCGTCCCGGAGCGCGCGCGCCGCGAGGGTCGCGGCGGTGCTGCCGTGGGTCATCGCCGCCGAGTGTAGGATGGCGGGCCGTCCGTCGCCAGCGGCCGGGGATCCGCTGGGGCGGGGAGCGAGGCCGGTGATGCGCGCCGCGATCCTGACGCGGGCTCGGCGGATCGAGGTTCGGGAGGTCCCCCCGCCCGAGCCCGAGGACGGACAGGTCCGCCTGCGCGTCCGCTACTGCGGCCTCTGTGGTTCCGACCGGCTGCTCTACACGACGGGAGCCCTGGCGGGGCCGACGACGGTCCTGGGCCACGAGATCTCGGCGGTGGTCGACCGTGACCCCGCCGGTGGCTTCGCCCCCGGGGACCGGGTGGTGCCGTACCCGGCGGTCGGCTGCGGGTGGTGCCTGTGGTGCCGGGACGGGGAGCCCTCGCTCTGCCTCTCGCCGCCCCGCCGACGCTGGTCGGGCGGTCTCGCCGAGCTGGTCTGCTACCCGGCCGGGAACCTGATCCGGGTCCCGGAGGAGGTGGACGACCGCGCCGCCGCACTCGCCGAGCCCCTCGGCGTGGCGATCCGGGCGGTGGAGAGCTCCGGGGCGGAGCCCGGTGAGCTCACCTACGTGAGCGGTCTCGGGTCGATCGGGTCGCTCGTGGCGGCCGTCCTCTCCGAGCGGGGATGTCGCGTGCTGGGCGGCGATCCGAGGGCCGAGCGCCGGCGGCTCGGCCTCGAGCTCGGCTGCGAGGCGGTCCTCGACCCCACGCGGGAGGATCCGGCCGAGGCCGCTTTCGGGCTGGATCCTCGGGGAGCGCGCCGCGTCTTCGAGTGCGCGGGGGTGCCGGCGTCGCTCCAGCAGGTGTTCGAGGTGTGCGGTCCCCGGGGGACGGTCGGCGTGATCGGGGTGCCGACCGGTCCCGTGCTGCTGCTCAGGATGACGGTGCGCGAGCAGCGGGCGTTCTCGATCGCCGGTCCGTCCATCGGCTCGATGCGTCGGGCGCTGGAGCTCCTGCGTCACCGGCGGGACGTGACCCGGGTGATCACCGGGGTGGTCCCGCTGGACCGCGCGGGGGAGGCGCTCGAGGGGCTCGCGTCCGGACATGGGGGCGTCAAGGTCCTCGTCGCGCCCGGCGGTTAGCGGGGAGCGGGCCGACCTCGCCACGCGAGCGCTCCTGCTGCTGTGCCCGGCGACGTTCTTCCAGGGGTACGACGAGCTCGTCCTCGGGCTCTCCCTGCCGCTCATCGCAGCGGACATGGGCCTGACGACCTCCCGCGCGGGGTTCGCCGTCTCGGCGATCCAGGCCGGTTCCTTCGGGCTCCTCGTGCTGCTCCCCCTCGCCGACCGGGTGGGGCGCCGCCCGATGCTCCTCTGGACGATTGTGGGATACACGGTGGCCACGGTGGCCACCGCCGCATCCAACGGCGTGGCGGAGCTCATCGCGTTCCAGTTCGTCGCGCGCGCCCTCCTCGGCACGGAGTACGCCCTCGCCACCATCGCCGTCGTGGACCTGGTCCCGGCGTCCCGGAGGGGGCGGGCGCTCGGGCTCCTCACCTCGATGTCGGCCTTCGGGATGGCGACGGCCGGGGCGGCGTTCCTGGCGGTCGAGTCGCTGGGTCTCTCGTGGCGGGTGCTCTTCGCGGTCGGGGCGGTGCCGCTCGCCGTCGTCGCGATCGCGAGGCGGCGTCTGCCCGAGACGCTGCCGGGGCGCGGGATGCCCGGCCGGGCCACGGCGCCCGATCCGTCGAGGCCGGCTCGGGGCCGGCTCGGCGACCTCCGGGTGGCCCTCGCCGACGCTGGCGTCCGACCCCGGACGGTCGCGGCGGCGGCGACCCTGTCCCTCCTGTCGTCCGTGTATCCCACGGCGCTCACGGCCTTCGCCACGCTCCTGGTCCTGCGGGAGTGGGGGATCCGGGTGACGACGCTCCATCCAGCGCAGCTCGCGCTCTGGGTCGGAGGGGTGAGTGGGTTCTTCGTTGCCGGTCGGCTCGCGGACCGCGTCGGACGACGGCCGGCGGCGGTCGCGTTCCTCGGCCTGGCCGCGCTCGCGGGTCTGATCGGGGTGCCGGCGGACGGGACCTGGACCCGGACGGTGGGGCTGGGCCTCGTGATCTTCGGCCTCACGGGGTCGACCCCCCTCGTCTCCGCCCTCACCGCCGAGCCCTTCCCGCCGGCGCTCAGGGGGCGGGTGGCCGCGGTGACGAGGACGGCGGGGCTGGTCGGGGCCACCATCGCCCCGGGTCTCACGGGGGCCTTGTCGGCCCTCACCGGGAGCCTCGCGTCGGGGCTGTCGCTCGTGGCCCTGGCCGAGGGCCTCGCCGTCCCGGTCGTCCTGCTCCTTCCGGAGGCGCGCGCGGCCGGGCGCCCCGCTCACCGCGACGAGGAGCCGGGACGCTAGCGGGACCGGGGGATCGAGGGCGGCGAGCCGACCCCGTGGCCTCCCGGGCGGCGCACGGCTCCCCGGATGACTCCGGATGGGATGCCCCTCCCGGCCCGGTTCGCGAGGGGGTTGCGTCGGAGTGGAATCTTGCACCTTCTGGTCGCAGGTGCGAAACTACGGCAGTCCGAGCCCTACGGCTCGGCGCAGACGGCGGCGCGACGCGGGCACGCGCCGCCGTCGCTATGTCCAGGGGGCACCCCCGAGGGCGGGCCCGTGGTGCTAGGCTCATGGGCGCGGGCGCGTAGCTCAGTGGGAGAGCGCTTGCTTCACACGCAAGAGGTCGCAGGTTCGAAACCTGCCGCGCCCACCACCCCAGCTGATGGCGCTCGGCGTGTGCTCCAGCTCAGCCCAGCTCGCCGCCGAGAGGATCTCGGGCGAGGGCGGGTGTGTCGCCGCTGCCGCTCGTCATCGGGCCCACCCGCGCCGTGCGTCGGCGGAGGACGTCGCCGGGGCGCACGAGCGCTCCAGGGAGGATCCGCAGCAGCGCCTCGCGATGCAGGAGGAGCCCACGGGGGACGACGCCTCCGCGGCGCGGATGCATCCGGTGACAACCGCGCCTCCGCGCGCGTAGCATCGCGGCCGTGTCGACGGCCGAGGGGATCGCCGCGCGCGCCGAGGGTCTCACGAAGGTCTACGGCGAGGGCCACGCGGCCGTCCGCGCGCTCGACGGGGTGACGGTCGCCTTCGAGGCTGGGCGGTTCACGGCGATCATGGGACCCTCGGGCTCCGGCAAGTCCACGCTGCTGCACTGCATGGCCGGGCTCGATACGCCGACCGCCGGTCGGGTCTTCCTCGGCGACGTGGACCTCACCACGCTCTCGGAGCGGCAGCTCACGCTGCTCCGTCGGGACAAGGTCGGCTTCGTGTTCCAGGCCTTCAACCTGATCCCCACGCTCACGGCCGCCGAGAACATCACGCTGCCCC
>BEHO01000043.1 GCA_002898915.1 bacterium HR12 | reverse complement strand
GGAGATCCGCGCGGAGCGCGACCGGGTGTTCCAGGAGCTCCGCGCCCAGGTCGGCGCGATCGCGGTCGAGCTCGCGGGTCGCGTCGTCGGGCGCGCCCTCGACGCGGAGGCTCACCAGCGGTTGATCGAGGAGTACCTGGAACAGGTGGCGACCTCGGGGAACGGGAAGCGGGGCTGAGGTGTCGGAGCGGGAGGCGGTGATCCGGGGGTACGCCGAGGCCCTCCTCGCCGTGGCTGAGGCCGAGGGCGAGCTCGATCTCGTCGAGGACGAGCTATACGGCTTCGCGAAGGCCCTGGAGACCCACGGGGACCTGCGCGAGGCCCTCCACGACCCGACGCTGCCGGCCGAGCGCAAGAAGGGGCTGATCCGCGACCTCCTCGGAGGTCGGGCCAACCCCAACACCGTGAACGCCCTGCTCTTCCTCATCGATCAGGGGAGGGCCCGTGACCTGGAGGCCATCCTGGAGGCGTTCGCGCGGGCGGCGGCCGAGCGGCGCAACCGCGAGCTGGCCGAGGTCCGGAGCGCCGTCCCGCTCGACGCGGCCCAGCAGGCGAGGCTGGCCGAGGCCCTGTCCCGCGCCACGGGCAAGGCGGTCGAGGTGAAGGTGGTCGTCGATCCCAGGGTGATCGGCGGGATCGTCGCGAAGGTCGGCGACGAGGTGTTCGACGGCACCGTGCGCACGCGTCTGGAGGAGGCGCGCGAGCGGTTGACGCGTTCCGCATGACAGGAAGGCTGCGATGACACTCACATTCGATCCCCAGACCATCGCCGAGGCGCTCCGGAGGAACGTGGAGTCGTGGACGCCCAGCGTCGAGCGCGAGGAGGTCGGCCGGGTCATCGAGGCCCACGACGGCATCGCCCGCGTCAAGGGGCTCCCGCGCACGATGGCGAACGAGCTCCTCGAGTTCCCCGGCGGTGTGCTCGGCCTCGCCTTCAACCTCGACATCGACGAGATCGGCTGCGTCATCCTCGGCGACTTCGAGCACATCGAGGAGGGCGACCTCGTCCGGCAGACGGGTCGCATCCTCTCGGTCCCGGTCGGCGACGGGTTCCTCGGCCGCGTGATCGACCCGCTGGGCAACCCGCTGGACGGGAAGGGCCCGATCGTCGCGGAGGGCCGGCGGAACCTCGAGGTCCAGGCCCCGAGCGTGGTCGACCGGCAGCCGGTCAAGGAGCCGCTCCAGACCGGGATCACGGCGATCGACGCCATGACGCCGATCGGGCGCGGGCAGCGCGAGCTCATCATCGGCGACCGGCAGACGGGGAAGACGGCGATCGCCGTGGACACGATCATCGCCCAGCGCGACAACTGGGCGAGCGGGGACCCGAAGAAGCAGGTGCGCTGCATCTACGTCGCCGTCGGGCAGAAGGCCTCGACGGTGGCGGAGGTGGTGGAGACCCTCCGCGAGCACGGCGCGCTCGAGTACACGGTGGTCATCAACGCCTCCGCGTCGGACCCCGCGCCGTTCCAGTACATCGCCCCGTACGCCGGGGCGGCCCTCGGGGCGCACTGGATGTGGAAGGGGCTCCACGCCCTCGTGGTGTACGACGACCTCTCGAAGCAGGCCACGGCGTA
The DNA here is from genome assembly GCA_002898915.1 of bacterium HR12. Lineage (GTDB taxonomy): Bacteria > Actinomycetota > UBA4738 > UBA4738 > HRBIN12 > HRBIN12. The sequence continues at coordinate 6,151 of BEHO01000043.1, read as the reverse complement.
CCGGACCCTCTCGCTGCTGCTGCGTCGCCCCCCGGGGCGGGAGGCGTACCCGGGCGACGTCTTCTACCTGCACTCGCGTCTGCTCGAGCGCGCGGCGAAGCTCTCGGACCGACTGGGCGGGGGCTCCCTCACGGCGCTCCCGATCATCGAGACGAAGGGCGGCGACGTCTCCGCCTACATCCCGACGAACGTCATCTCCATCACCGACGGGCAGATCTACCTGGAGCCCGACCTGTTCTTCGCCGGCGTGCGCCCCGCCATCAACGTCGGCATCTCCGTGAGCCGGGTCGGCGGGAACGCGCAGATCAAGGCGATGAAGAAGATCGCCGGCCGGCTGCGCATCGATCTCGCCCAGTACCGGGCCCTCGAGGCGTTCGCCCAGTTCGGGTCGGAGCTCGACAAGGCGTCCCAGCAGCAGCTCGCGCGCGGCGCCCGGGTGGTCGAGGTGCTGAAGCAACCCCAGTACCAGCCGGTGCCGGTGGAGCGGCAGGTCGTCTACATCTGGGTCGCCACCGGTGGCTACCTGGACGACCTGCCGGTCCAGGACGCGAAGCGGTTCGTGGAGAGCTTCGCCGCGTACCTCGATACCCACGCACCCGAGGTCCTCGCGGCCATCCGCGACACCGGTGACCTGTCCGAGGAGACGGAGATCGCGCTGAAGCAGGCCGTGGAGGCCTACCGCGCCATGTTCGTGCCGAGCGGCGCCGAGCCGGGCCCGGCGGCGGCGGCCGGCCAGGGGACGCCGCCGGACGAGGTCCGGCGCGACGTCGGATGGGATCGGATGTCCTCGGTCGAGGAGGTCCCCCCCGTGCCGCCGACGCGCGAGGAGCTCCGCCGCGAGTACGAGGAGAAGGCGGGTCCGCTCGGGGAGGCGGACGCCCCGCCGCCCGCGTGACGAGATGGGAGCCAAGCTCCGCGTCGTCCGTCGGCGGATCCGCTCGGTCCAGTCGACGATGAAGATCACCCGGGCGATGGAGCTCATCGCGGCCTCCCGCATCCTCAAGGCGCAGCAGCGGGTGGAGGCCGCGCGTCCCTACGCGGAGCTCCTCACCCGGGCCATGGAGGACGTGGCGCGACAGACCGGCGCCCTCGTGCATCCGCTCCTGGAGGAGCGGGCCGAGCCGGCGCGGGTGGGTGTGCTGGTGATCACCTCCGACCGCGGCCTCGCCGGCTCCTACAACGCGAACGTCCTCCGTCTCGCCGAGGACCTGATGGACTCGATCCGGGCGCGGGGATGCGAGCCGGTCGTGTACACGACCGGGAAGAAGGGGATGTCCTACTTCCGGTTCCGGGGGGTGCCGCTGGCGGCCTCCTGGTCGGGGTTCAGCGAGGTCCCGCCGTACCGCGCGGCGGTCGAGATCGGTCGACGGCTGATCGCCGATTTCGCGGAGGGGCGGATCGACGAGCAGCACGTCGTGTACACCGACTTCCGATCCGCCTTCACGCAGCGGGCGACCAGCAAGCGCTTCCTCCCGATCTCCCCGACCGAGGTGCGGGACGTCCGGCCTCGGCCGCATCCCGAGTACCTGTTCGAGCCGGGGCCGAACGAGATCCTCGACGAGCTGCTGCCGCAGTACGTGATCACGAAGGTGTACGCGGCGCTGCTCGAGTCGGCGGCCTCGGAGAACGCGGCCCGGCGTCGCGCGATGAAGGCCGCCACGGACAACGCGGAGGAGCTGGTGAAGGTGCTCACGCGCCAGGCGAACCGGGCGCGGCAGGACGAGATCACGATGGAGATCATGGACATCGTCGGCGGAGCGGAGGCGCTCGCGTCGGCGTCGGAGGGGTGACGATGGGCGAGGAGCAGAAGAGGGCGACGGGACGCGTGGTCCGGGTGATCGGCCCGGTGGTGGACGTCGAGTTCCCGCCGGACGAGCTCCCGGAGATCAACACGGCGCTGAAGGTGGACGTCACGCTGGAGGGCGAGACCCGCACGATCACGTGCGAGGTCGCGCAGCACATCGGCGACTCGATGGTGCGCACGATCGCGCTGCGGCCGACCGACGGCCTCGTGCGCGGCACCCCGGTCGTGAACACCGGGGAGCCGATCAAGGTCCCGGTGGGTCAGGGGGTGCTCGGCCACGTGTACAACGTGATCGGGGAGCCCCTCGACACCACGCCGGATCAGATCCACCCCAGCGACTGGTGGCCGATCCACCGACCGCCGCCGCCGTTCGAGGAGCTGGAGCCGAAGTCCGTCATGCTCGAGACCGGGATCAAGGTCATCGACCTGCTGGAGCCCTACGTGCAGGGCGGCAAGATCGGGATGTTCGGCGGCGCCGGCGTCGGCAAGACGGTCATCATCCAGGAGATGATCCGTCGCCAGGCCGAGCAGCACGGCGGCGTGTCGGTCTTCGCCGGGGTCGGCGAGCGGACCCGTGAGGGCAACGACCTGTACCTGGAGATGACCGAGTCCGGCGTGATCTCGAAGACCGTCCTGGTGTTCGGGCAGATGGACGAGCCGCCGGGCGTGCGGCTGCGCGTCGCGCTCTCGGCCCTCACGATGGCCGAGTACTTCCGCGACGTGGAGCGCAAGGACGTCCTCCTGTTCATCGACAACATCTTCCGGTTCACCCAGGCCGGGTCCGAGGTCTCCACGCTCCTCGGCCGCATGCCCTCGGCGGTCGGCTATCAGCCGACGCTCGCCGAGGAGATGGGGGAGCTGCAGGAGCGGATCACCTCGACCAGGGGTCGGTCGATCACCTCGCTCCAGGCGATCTACGTGCCGGCCGACGACATCACCGACCCCGCGCCGCACACCGCCTTCGCGCACCTCGACGCGACGACGGTGCTCTCCCGCGACATCGCGGCGCTCGGGATCTATCCGGCGGTGGACCCCCTCGACTCGACGAGCCGGATCCTCGACCCGCGGTACGTGGGCGAGGAGCACTACCGGGTGGCGCGCCGGGTGCAGGAGATCCTCCAGCGCTACAAGGATCTCCAGGACATCATCGCGATCCTCGGCGTGGACGAGCTCTCCGAGGAGGACAAGGTGATCGTGGCCCGGGCGCGTCGGATCCAGCGGTTCCTCTCGCAGCCCTTCTTCGTCGCCGAGCAGTTCACCGGCATCCCGTGGAAGTACGTCCCGATCGACGAGACCATCGCCTCGTTCAAGGCCATCTGCGACGGCGAGTACGACCACCTGCCCGAGCAGGCGTTCCTCCTCGTCGGGGGGATCGACGAGGTCGTGGAGAACGCCAAGAAGATGGAGAGGGCCGCCTAGCGTGGAGGTCCACGTCGTCACGCCGGAGCGGGAGGTCTGGGTCGGGGAGGCCCGGATGGTCGTCGCGCGCGGGGTCCTCGGCGAGCTCGGGATCCTGGAGGGACACGTGCCGCTCCTCGTCCGGCTGACGATCGGGCCGCTGCGGATCCTCCGGGACGGGGAGGAGGTCTTCTCCGTGGTGGACGGCGGCTTCCTGCACGTCTCGAGCTCCGAGGGGACGACCCGGGTGGACGTCCTCGCGCCCTCGGCGGCGCTCGCCTCCGAGATCGACGTGGAGCTCGAGCGGCGACGGATCGCGGAGCTCGAGGCCCGGCTGGTGGACAAGGACGACGTCGAGGCCCAGACGGAGCTGGCCAAGGCGCTCGCCCGGGTGAACCTGCGGGCCTAGCGCCCCTCGACGGGCGTACCATCGAGGCGTCATGGACAGGCTGCTCGTCGTCGGCGGAGCGCCCCTCTCGGGGAGCGTCCGGATCTCCGGCGCCAAGAACTCGGCGCTGAAGCTCCAGGCGGCCGCCCTCCTCGCGGAGGGTCGGTCGGTGATCCGCAACGTCCCGCGGATCCAGGACTGCGCCACCATGGCCGAGGTGCTCTAGCACCTCGGCGCGGCGGTCACGTGGGAGGACGACACGTTCGTCGTCGACGCTCGGGACGTCCGTCCCCGCGAGACCCCGTACGAGCTCGTCAGCCGCATGCGGGCCTCGATCCTCGTGCTCGGCCCCCTGCTCGCCCGGTTCGGCGAGGCGCACGTCGCGATGCCGGGCGGCTGCAACATCGGCTCGCGCAAGATCGACCTGCACCTGCGGGGCCTGGAGCGCATGGGGGCGACCTTCCACCAGGAGCACGGGGTGCTCCACGCGAGGGCCGAACGGCTGCACGGGGCCGTGGTCAGCCTGGACTACCCGAGCGTCGGGGCGACGGAGAACGTGATGATGGCCGGGGTGGCGGCCCGCGGCACCACCGTGATCGAGAACGCCGCGCGTGAGCCCGAGCTCGCGGACCTCGCCGCCTTCCTCACCGCGATGGGGGCGCGGATCGATGGGGTCGGAACCCCGACGATCGAGATCGAGGGGGTGGATCGGTTCCGGCCGGTCGAGCACCGGGTGATCCCGGACCGGATCGAGGCGGGCACCTTCGCCATCGCGGCGTGCGCGACCAGCGGGGAGGTGGTGCTCGCGGGGGCTCGGGCCGATCACCTCGACCTCGTGCTGTCGAAGCTCGCGGAGGTGGGGGCCGAGGTTCTGATCACGGAGGCCGGCATCGCCGTGTCCATGGACCGTCGCCCGCGGGCCGTGGATCTCGTGACGCTCCCCTACCCGGGGTTCCCGACCGACCTCCAGCCGCAGATGATGGCCCTGCTCGCGGTGGCGGAGGGGACGAGCATCGTGACCGAGAACGTGTTCGAGAGCCGCTTCATGTTCGTCGACGAGCTGAACCGGATGGGGGCCGACATCCGCACCGAGGGGCACCACGCCGTGATCCGAGGCGTGGAGCGGCTCTCGGCGGCGCCGGTCCGGGCCCTCGACATCCGGGCCGGTGCCGCGATGGTGATCGCGGCGCTCGCGGCCGACGGGGTGAGCGTCGTGGAGGACATGTACCACGTGGATCGCGGCTACGAGGACCTGGAGGGCAAGCTCGCGGCCCTCGGCGCCTCGGTGCGGCGGGAGCGGGCGCTCGAGCCGACCCGGACCGGGGCGTGAACGGCGAGCCGGTCCCGCCCCGCCCGGACGTCGCAGGGCCTGCGGCGCCCGTGCGGCGGGGGGGCGTCCTCGTCCACGGGCTCGACGCGCGGCCGTCGGCGACCTGGCGGTGGTGGGAGGCCCTCGCCGTGTACCTCGGCGCCGTGCTCCTGGGCGGCGCCGCGACCCTCCCGGTGTTCTCCCTCGTCCGCTCCCGGCCCCTCGCCGAGATCGTGGCGAGCGCGGTGGTGGCGCTCGTGACCCTGGGGGTCGTGGTGCTGTGGCTGCGCACCCTCCACCGCGACTGGGTCGGGATCGTCGGGCTCCCGCGCCCGGCGGGTCCCCATGTGCGGGCTGGCGTGGCCTTCGCCCTCGGCCTGTACCCCACCGCGACCCTCGTCGTCGGCGGCGTGCTCGCGCTCCTGTTCACCGCGATCGCCGGCGAGCCGGTCCGACCGCCGGAGCAGATCCCGACGGACGTGGGTGGAGGCGGCCTCGTCGCCGCGGCCCTCTACGCGGTGCTCGTCGCCCCCGTCGGGGAGGAGCTCTTCTTCCGGGGGGTGCTCTTCCGGGCCGTCCGGGATCGTCACGGCTTCTGGCCGGGGGCCGTGCTCTCCTCGGTGTGCTTCGGCCTCGTCCACTACGTCCCGGGGCCGGCGGCGGGGACGATCCTGCTCATGACGGTCATGGTCTTCGCGGGGTTCGGCTTCGCGTTCATCTACGAGCGTCGGGGCGCGCTGTGGGCGCCGATCGCGGCCCACGCGACCTTCAACGTCATCGGCCTGGCGCTGATCTTCGCGTTGCGGTGAGGGGGGTTCGAGCGGTGGCGGTGTTCCCGAGCGACGAGTGGCTCCAGATCTACCGGGATCGGATCAACGCCTCGCCGGAGTACCGGGAGGCGGCGGCGACGTGGGAGGGGGCGATCGCCTTCGTGTTCGAGGCCGAGCCCGACCGAGGCATCCCCGAGGATCTCTGGGCGTGGCTGGATCTCTGGCACGGGGAGTGCCGCGAGGCGCGGATGGTGACGCCGGAGGAGGGCTCGCGGGCCCCCTACGTGATCCGGGCCCCGTACACGCGCTGGAAGGAGGTGCTGGCGGGCGACCTCGACCCCGTGAAGGGGATGATGCAGGGCAAGCTGAAGCTCCGGGGCGACCTCCCCACGATCATCCGCCACGTGCGGGCGGCGAACGAGCTCGTCCGCCTCACGGCGACCGTCCCGACCGAGTTCCTGGACGAGCTGGCGTCGCGGTAG
>BEHO01000042.1 GCA_002898915.1 bacterium HR12 | reverse complement strand
TGGGCGCGCCAGCGCGGCGTGCCGATCTGGAGCGAGCTCGACGTGGGGGCGGAGCTCTGCTCCGTCCCGTACGTGGTGATCACCGGCACGAACGGCAAGACGACGACGACGAGCCTGGTGGCCTCGATGCTGCGGGCGGCGGGGCTGCGGGCGACGGCCTGCGGCAACATCGGTCATCCGTTCGCCATCGCCGCGCGCGAGGGGTACGACGCGCTCGCCGTGGAGGCGTCGTCGTTCCAGCTCCGCTTCCACCGGTCGCTCCGGCCCAGGGTCTCGGTCCTGCTGAACCTCGCGCCGGACCATCTCGACTGGCACGGCTCGCTCGAGGCCTACGGCGCGGCGAAGGCTCGCGTGTACGCGTTGCAGGGGGCGGACGACGTGCACGTGGGCAACGCCGAGGACGCCGCCGCGGCGGCCCTCTCGCGAGGAGCGCCCTGCCGGCTCGTCTGGTTCCGGAGCGGGCCGCCGCGCGAGGGCGAGGTCGGCGTCGTCGACGACGTCGTCGTGGCCCGCCTCGGGGACGGGGGGGTGGAGCTCGGGCGCCCGCGCACGTCCTCGGCGGGCTTCGTGGCGGATTGCGCCGCCGCGGCCGCCGCGGCCCTCGCCTTCGGGCTCGAGCCGAGCGCGATCGCGGCGGGCATGGCGGGGGTGGAGCCCCTGCCCCACCGAGGCGAGGAGGTCGCGCGGATCGGCGGGGTTCGGTTCGTCGACGACTCGAAGGCGACGAACGTCCACGCGGCGCTCCACGCCCTGCGGAACCGCCGGGACGTCGTCCTCATCGCCGGGGGGGTGGCCAAGGGCGTGGATCTCTCGCCGCTCCGCGGGGCGGCGCCCTCCCTCGCGGGCGTGGTGGCGATCGGCGCGGCGGCGCCCGAGATCCTCGCGCTGTTCCGTGATCTCGTGCCCGTCGGGAGCGCCTCCTCGATCGAGGAGGCGGTGCGGCTCGCCCACGCGATGGCGCCGCCGGAGGGGACGGTGCTCCTGGCCCCGGCCTGCGCGAGCTGGGACATGTTCCGCGACTACGTCGAGCGGGGTGAACGGTTCGCGGCGGCCGTTCGGGCCCTCCGGGAGGAGGTGATCCGTGCCCGTCCCTAGCCGGTCGGTGCGGCGGACGGAGCCGCCGCGGCACCTGCGCCTCGTGCGGCCAGACGAGGCGCTGCGCCCCGGCCCCCGGCCTCGGCCGGCACGGGCCGTGGCGGCCCGTCGGACGACGGTGCTCCTGCTCGGCTCGACCACGTTCCTCGTGGCGGCGGGGCTCGTGATGGTGCTCTCGGCGAGCTCGGTCTCCGCCTCCACGCGGTTCGGCGACCCGTTCCGGTACTTCCAGCGGCAGGCGGCCTACGCGCTCGTCGGGGCCGGAGCCCTCGCGCTCACGTCGCGGATCCGGTACCCGGCCTGGCGTCGGCTCAGCGTCCCGCTCCTCGCGCTCACGCTCGGGCTCCTGGTCGCGGTCCTCCACCCGGGGGCCGGGGTGGACGCCTACGGCTCCTCGCGGTGGCTGAGCGTCGGCCCGGTGACGATCCAGCCCTCCGAGCTGGCGAAGCTGGCCCTGGTGGCGTTCGCGGCGGCCGTGCTCACGCGCAAGTGGGGACGCTTGGAGCAGGTCGGGCACCTCGCCGTCCCCCTCCTGCCCGTGCTCCTCGTCGTCGGCGGCCTGGTGATGCTCCAGCCCGACCTCGGGACGACGCTGATCCTCGTGGGGTCGGTGTTCGCCATGCTCTTCGCGGCCGGGGTGCGCCTTCGGTACCTCGCGATCTCGGGGGCCGTGGGCTTCGTCGTCGGGGTCGCGCTCATCTTCAGCGCCGACTACCGACGGGTGCGGTTCCTCGCGTTCCTCGACCCGTGGGGCGACGCGACGAACACCGGGTACCAGCTCGTGCAGTCGCTCATCGCGCTCGGGTCGGGGGGCTGGTGGGGCGTGGGTCTCGGGGCGAGCCGTCAGAAGTGGCTCTACGTGCCGAACGCGCACACCGACTTCATCTTCTCCATCCTGGGGGAGGAGCTGGGGCTCGTCGGGGAGGTGGCGGTCCTGCTCGCCTTCGCCACGCTGATCCTGGCGGGCGTGCGGGTGGCGGCGCACGCGCCGGACGTGTTCGGTCGTCTCCTCGCCGCGGGCATCGTCGGATGGTTCGGGTTGCAGACGGTCGTGAACCTCGGCGCCGTGACCGGGCTGCTGCCGATCACGGGCGTGCCGCTGCCGTTCGTGTCGTACGGGGGGTCGGCGCTCGTGGTATCGCTCGCCGCGGTGGGGATCCTGTGGAACATCGCTCGCGCGTCGGCGGGACCCCGGGGGGAGGGCACGCGGCCCGGAGGCGGGGGTCGGTGAAGGTGCTGATCGCGGCCGGCGGGACCGCGGGGCACGTGTTCCCGGCTCTCGCGGTCGCCGAGCGCCTGACCGAGGAGCCTGGGGTGCAGGTGACCTTCGTGGGGACGGCCGGCGGCCAGGAAGCGAGGCTCGTGCCGGGGGTGGGGTTCCCCTTCACGACGGTCGACGCGCGGCCCCTCCCGCGGCGGCCTTCCCCGGCGGCGCTGGTGGCCCTGGCCGCGGCCGCGCGAGCGGTGTCCGCATCGCGCGCCCTCGTGCGCGAGGCCGACGTGGTCGTGGGGATGGGCGGGTACGTGAGCCTGCCCGTGGGGCTCGCAGCCCAGTCGCTGGGGCGTCCGCTCGTCCTCCACGAGCAGAACGCCGTCCCGGGCCTCGCGAACCGGGTGCTGGCCCGGCGCGCGACCGCGGTGTGCCTCTCCTTCGAGGAGGCGGCCGCGAAGCTGCCGCGGGGCGCACGGTCGGTCCTGACCGGCGACCCGGTCCGGACGCGTGTGCTCGCCGTCGCGCGTGAGCGTGAACGCCTGGCGGCCGAGGCCTGGACGGCGCTCGGCCTGGATCCGGCGCTGCGGACCGTGCTCATCGTCGGGGGGAGCCAGGGTGCTCGCCGCTTGAACGAGGCCGCGGCCTCCGCGGCCCCGGAGCTCGCCCGCGCGGAGGACGTGCAGGTCCTCCTGCTCTGCGGCCCCGCGCACGAGCGCGCGGTCGCCGCGGCGATGGGGGACCGGCCCCGCGTCCGGGTGGTGGGGTTCCTCGAGCGGATGGAGCTCGCGTACGCGGCGGCCGACCTCGCCGTCGCCCGGGCCGGGGCGAGCACGTGCGCGGAGCTCGCGGTGTGCGGCATCCCCGCGGTGCTCGTGCCGTACCCCTACGCGACGGCTCGACATCAGGAGGCGAACGCTCGGGCCCTCGCCCGCGCGGGTGGCGCGGTGGTGCTCTCCGACGCCGACCTCTCCGGAACCCGCCTCGTGCGCGTCGTGCGGGACCTGCTCGGGGATCCGGAGCGGATGCGGGCCATGTCCGCGGCGATGCGGGCGTGGGCGCGACCGGACGCCGCCGACGCGGTGGCGCGCGAGGTGCTCCGTGCGGGAGGACGAGGATGAGACGCGCCTACGTCCCGCCTCCAGGCAGCGTGCCGACCCTCCCCGTCCCGTCCCTCCAGGGGGTCCGCCGGCTCCACCTGGTCGGGATCGGAGGTGCCGGGATGCGGAACCTGGCGAAGCTCCTCATCGCCCGCGGCATCGAGGTCTCGGGCTCCGACCTGAAGGATTCCGCCGGCCTCCGTGAGCTCGAGCGCCTGGGCGCGCGCGTCCACGTCGGGCACGCGGCGGAGCGGGTCGGGGAGCCCGACGCGCTCGTCGTCTCGGCGGCGATCCGGGAGACGAACCCGGAGCTGGTCGAGGCTCGCCGCCGCGGGATCCCGGTCTGGACCCGTGCCCAGGCGCTCGCGGCCCTCGCCGCCGGCGCGCGCTGCGTCGCCGTCGCCGGGACCCACGGCAAGACGACGACGACCTCGATGGTGGCGCTCGTGCTGGAGCGTGCCGGCCTGGACCCGAGCTACCTCGTCGGCGGCGAACCCAACGAGACGGGCAGCGGCGCCCGCTCCGGCGGTGGCGGCATCTTCGTCGCGGAGGCCGACGAGAGCGACGGCACCTTCCTGCTCCTGCGGCCGGAGATCGGGATCGTCACGAACGTCGAGGTCGACCACGTCGACTTCTACCGGGGTGGACGGGAAGAGATCGAGGCCGCGTTCGGCGCCTTCGCCGATCGGTGCCGCTCCGTCGTGGCGTGCCTCGACGACCCGGGAACGGTGCGGGCGCTCGAGGGGACGAGCGCGGCGGTGATCTGGTACGGGACCGACCCTCGCGCGCGGGTGGGGGTGGAGGTGAAGGAGCTCTCCCCCGAAGGGGCGGCCGGGATCGTCCGGATCGGCGACGAGGAGGTGGAGGTCCGGCTCCGGGTGGACGGCGCGCACATGCTCCGGAACGCGGCCGCGGCGATCGCGACCGCCGTCGAGCTCGGGGTGCCGGCCGCGGAGGCGGCCGCCGCCCTGCGGGACTTCTCGGGCGTGCACCGGCGTTTCGAGTTCCGCGGGACGGCGCGGGGCGCGATGTTCTACGACGATTACGGCCACGTGCCGACGGAGCTCGCCGTCACGCTCGAGGTCGCGCGCCGGAAGCGTCCGCGTCGGCTGATCGCCGTCTTCCAGCCCCACCGCTACGCCCGCACCCAGGCTTTGTGGCGCGAGCTCGGCGCGAGCCTCGTCGCGGCCGACGTGGTCGTCGTGACCGATGTGTACGGGGCGGAGCAGGACCCCATCCCCGGTGTGACGGGGAAGCTCGTGGTCCGGGGGGTCGCGCTCGCCGAACCGCGCACGCGGGTCGTCTACCTCCCTCACCGGGCGGACGTCGTGCGGTTCCTCGAGCGGGAGGTGCGCGAGGGCGACCTCGTCATCACCCTCGGGTGCGGGGACGTGTGGATGTTGGGTGACGCTGCCCTCCGGGCGATCCGGGAGAAGGCGTCGTGAGCGTGGACCTGGCGCGCGCGGAAGCGATGCTCCGAGCGGCCTGCGGGGAGCGGCTGCGGACGGAGGTCGTGCTCGCGCCGTTCACCACCTTCCGGGTGGGCGGACCGTCGGCGCTGTTCCTCGAGGCCGCTTCCGAGGCCGATCTCCGCGCGGTCGCGGCGGCGGTCCGGGCGACGGGGCTGCCGGTGCTCGTGCTCGGCCGAGGCTCCAACCTGCTCGTGTCGGACCGCGGGTTCCCGGGGCTCGCCCTCCGGCTCGGCTCCGGGTTCCGGTGGGTCGAGATCGATGGGGAGGAGATCCGGGCAGGAGCCGGGATGGCGTTGCCGGCGTTGGCGGGCGTCGCGCTGCAGCACGGCCTCGCGGGGCTCGAGTGGGCGGTCGCCGTGCCGGCGTCGCTCGGAGGCGCCGTCCGGATGAACGCCGGGGCGCACGGCGTCGAGATCGCGGACGTGCTGCGGACGGCGGAGGTGTTCGACCTGATCGCCGGCGAGCGGGTCGTCCTGCGGGCCGAGGAGGTGGGGTTCCGCTACCGCGGGTCCAGCCTGCCCGATCCCGGTGTGGTGGTCGCGGCCACGGTCCGGCTCCGGAGGGGGGACCCGGCGCAGATCCGAGCGCGGATGGACGAGATCCGGGAGTGGCGTCGGCGTCACCAGCCCCTCGCCGAGCCGAGCTGCGGCAGCGTGTTCAAGAACCCCCCGAACGATGCGGCGGCGCGGCTGATCGACGAGGCCGGCCTGAAGGGGCACGCGGTGGGCGGCGCGCAGGTGTCGACGAAGCACGCGAACTTCATCGTCACGCGACCGGGCGCTCGCGCCGAGGACGTCGCCGCCCTGATCTGCGAGATCCAGGAGCGGGTGGCGGAGCGTACGGGCGTCCTGCTCCCGCCGGAGGTGCATCTCGTTGGAGCGTTCGACCATCTCCCGCGCTGACGGCGACGTCGGTCGCACGGTCCGGCGTTGGCTGGCGGCCGTCGGGCTGGGCTCGCTGGTCGTGGCGGCGGTGTTGGTGGGGGTCAGCCGGTCTCCGCTCCTGCGGGTGCGGGACGTACGGGTGGTGGGGACGAGCCACACCCCGCCCCACCGGGTCGAGCGGCTCGCGGAGGTGCCCGTGGGTGAGCCGATCCTGTGGCTCGACGAGTCGTCCATCCGTGAGCGGGTCCTGCGGGATCCCTGGATCGCCGACGTGCGGATCGATCTCGAGCTTCCGTCGAGGGTGACCCTCCATGTCTCCGAACGTTCACCCATCGCCACACTCGAGGTGGCGGGATGGCCGGTCCTCGTGGCCGAGGACGGCACGGTCCTCGGGCCCGGGCCGACCCGCGGGCTCCCCCGCATCGTGCTGCCGGCGGGTCCGGTGACGAGGAGGGAGCCCAGGCCCGAGCTGGGAACGCTCACGCGCCTCCTCGCGACCCTCGACCCCGCCGTCCGGGCGCAGGTGCGTCAGCTCGAGGTGGAGGATGGAGGCGAGCTTGGGCTGCGGCTCGACGGCAGGATCCTCGTGCGCCTGGGCGCGGCGCGCGAGGTGCAGGCGAAGGCGCGGGCACTGAGAGCGGTGCTGTCGTGGGCCGCGGAGCAGGGGGTGCGGCCCGGCGTGGTGAACGTGATCGCCCCCACGGTGCCGACCCTGACGATCGCCGACTGAGGCGAGGGTGCGGCCGACGGCCCTCGATGCCAGTCCCGAGGGGAACGAGGCGACCGCCGGAGGCGGCCGACCCATTGACGGACCTGCGGTTCGATAGTAGGGTGGCGACGGTCTAGTTCAGATAGATATGACAATAAAGGTCTGGTTGAGGGTGAGGCTTGGGAGTCGCAGAACGGCGTTTCCCCAGGTAGACGGGGGGTTCATCCCTCGGGGATGGAGGTCACGGTGATGGATGCTCCTTCGAACTACCTCGCCGTCATCAAGGTGGTCGGGATCGGTGGGGGCGGCGTGAACGCGGTGAACCGGATGATCGAGGCCGGGCTCCGCGGTGTGGAGTTCATCGCGATCAACACGGACGCGCAGACCCTCCTGATGTCGGACGCGGACGTGAAGCTGGACATCGGGCGGGAGACGACGCGCGGGCTGGGGGCGGGATCCGACCCCGAGGTCGGTCGGCGCGCGGTGGAGGAGCACGCCGAGGAGGTCGAGGAGGTCCTCAAAGGGGCCGACATGGTCTTCGTCACCGCCGGCGAGGGCGGTGGGACCGGGACCGGGGGCGCCCCGATCGTGGCGGAGATCGCTCGGAACCTCGGGGCGCTGACGATCGGGGTCGTGACCCGGCCCTTCGGCTTCGAGGGCCGCAAACGCGCGATGCAGGCGGACATGGGGATCTCCGAGCTCAAGAAGGCGGTCGACACCCTGATCGTGGTTCCCAACGACCGCCTGCTGCAGGTGGCGGACCCCTCCACGCCGATCGTGGACGCCTTCCGCATGGCCGACCAGGTCCTCTACCAGGGGGTCGAGGGCATCACGTCCCTCATCACGACCCCGGGGCTCATCAACCTGGACTTCGCCGACGTGCGCTCGGTGATGGCCGGCGCGGGTTCGGCGCTCATGGGGATCGGCGTGGGCAGCGGCGAGGACCGCGCCGAGGAGGCCGCGAAGGCGGCGATCAGCTCACCGCTGCTCGAGTCCTCCATCGAGGGCGCGAGGGGGGTGCTCCTCTCGATCGCCGGTCCGACGGACCTCACCCTGCACGAGGTGAACAAGGCGGCGGACACGATCACCCGTGTGGCGCACCCCGACGCGAACATCATCTTCGGGGCGGTGGTCGACGACGCCCTCGGCGACGAGGTGCGGGTGACGGTGATCGCGGCCGGCTTCGACAAGCTCCTCGCCAGCCCCGGGGCGTTCGAGGGTCGCATCTCCCGACTGCTGGAGGAGCCGGAGCGAGGGCCCGAGCCCGCCGGGGGCGGCCCTGAGGAGGCGCCGGAGCCTCCGTCGATCCTCGCCGAGCGGGAGGACGAGGAGGAGGTGTTCCGCCCCGTGCCGGAGGTCGTGTCCTTCGACGCCGAGGAGGACCTGGACATCCCGGACTTCCTGAAGAGCTGACGTTCGTCGGCTCGCCCGGAAGGTCTGCCCGGACGGAGGGCGGGAACGGGCGAGCGGAGGCGACCTTCCCCCGCCTCCGCCCGACGGCCCGCCCTCCCGGGCACCGG